>JAQGIN010000539.1 GCA_028291125.1 Caulobacter sp. | reverse complement strand
ACGCCCCCGCCCGGCGTCCCCGCGCCGCCGACCATCGCCGCCCCGTCCGCCTTCGCGGTCGGCGGACCGGGCTCGGCCGCCGCCCAGCGGGCCGACACCCGCGACGCCGCCCGCGCCGGTATCGGCTGCGCCAACGCCGACGCCCTGAAACTGACCAAGGCCGAAAGGGCCGCCTGCGCCGACAAGTTGGGACGCAAGGCCCTGACCGCCCCGCTGTACGCCGTCATCGATCCCGAGAAGAAGGCCGCCTTCGACGGCGACTGCAAGAAGGACGACGACTGGTGCCTCTACCGTTCCGGCAAGGGCCCGTATCCGGGCCTGTTCGCCCTGGGCAAGAAGAAGAAGCGCCCGGGCTGGGACGACTAGGCTCCGCCCCACGAAAAAGGGCCCCGCCTTTCGGCGGGGCCCTTCTGGTCGCGACCTGGCTTGGCCTACCAGGCCTTGGAGATCGAGGCCACCAGCTGACGCTCGGCCTGCAGGCCACGGGTCTGCTTCTGGCGCTCGGCCAGCAGGTTCTGGCCGCTCAGGGCCAGGGTGACGCCGTTGTCCATCCGGTAGCCGACCCGGCTAGACAGCGAGGCGTAGGCCTTGACCGGCTGCAGGGCGCCGTTGGTGATGTCGTACCACTTGAAGTCGCCGACATAGTGCAGGTTGGCGTCGGTTTCCCAGGGACCCTTCGACCAGTTCGCGCCGATATTGCCGCGGGTCTTGGGGGTGGTCGACTCGAAGGCCGCGTAGCGGGCGACGGCGTTCATGCCCGGGAACAGCGAGTCCTTGACGTCGGTATAGGTGTAGTCGCCGCGCCAGCCGAAGCCGCCGGCCAGCTGGCCCGCCGCGGTCAGCTCGACGCCCTTCATCTTGGAGTCGCTGACGTTCCTGTAGGTGAAGCCCGGATTGGTGGTCGCCGTCGGCGCATAGTCGAGCGCGGCGGTGCCGAGGCCGCTCTTCAGGTCTTTCCAGTCCTGGGAGAACAGCCGGACGCCGACCTTGGCCACCTTGAAATCGTGATCGTAGGCCAGCTCGTAATTGGTGACGATCGTCGGCTTCAGATTCGGATTGCCCAGCAGGAAGACCGGGCCGGAGGCGAGTTGCACGCCGCCCAGCTCGATCAGGCTCGGGGCCTGGACGCCGCGGGCGAAGGAGGCCCGGAAGGTGTCGAGGGCCGCGGGCCGCCAGGCGGCCGTGAGGTTCAGGCTGGGCTCGCTGACCGTGCGGTCCCAGTTGGCGTTGTTGGCCAGCGGGATACGGGCCGGGAAGGTTCCCGTGCGCTCGAGCTGCAGGGTGTCGTAGCGCACGGCGGCGGTGGTCGTCAGCTTGTCGCTGATCGCCCAGTTCCACATCGCCGAACCGGACCAGACGTCATAGCTGATGTCGGCGCCGCCGATCGGGGCGACGTTGAGGGTGTTGTGGCGATATTCGCCGCCGAACCGGAAGGTGTGGTCGGGGCCGACCTTGAACAGGTCCTGCAGGCTGGCCACCGTGATGGTGTTCTCCCAGCGGATGCCGTTGGCCAGCGAATATTTGGCGTTCAGCTGGTTCTGATAGGCCTGGGCCTGGATCTGGCCGAAGCGGGTGTCGGAGGTCAGGGTGGCCTTGCCCGAGGTGGTGATCATCTTGGCGACGGCGTAGCTGTAGCCGGCCAGGACGTCCTGCTGGGTGTTGGCCCACGAGCCTTCGACCCGCAGTTCGGTCTTTGGCGCCAGCTGGGCGACGACATCGACCGCGGTGGTGACCCGGGCCGGATCGTGCACGGTGGTGGCCAGCGGCAGAGGGCCGGTGCGGCTCCATTCGTCCCGCTCTTCGGCCCCGGCCGAGAAGCGGGCCGAGATCGCCGAGCCGAACTTGTGGGTCGCGACCAGCGAGGCGGTCTTCTGGCCATGATCGCCGAGCCGGACGGTCGCCACGTTGCGGTCGTCGAACTTCGGGTTGAAGGTGATGATGTTGACCACGCCCGAGACGGCGTTGAAGCCGAACAGCGCGCTGCCGGGACCCTTGACCACCTCGATCTGGCGGATCTCGTCCAGCTGCACCGGAATGGTGTTCCAGACGGTCAGGCCATAGTGGTCGAGATAGACCTGGCGGCCGTTGACCAACACCAGCAGGCGCGGCGAGCTGACCTGGTCATAGCCGCGGACATTGACGTCCGACTGGCCGGCCGACTGGTTGATGACGTCGATGCCGGCGACCCGTTGCAGGATGCCCGGGATGCTGGTCTCGCCCGACCGGCGGATCTCGTCGGCCGAGATGATCTGCATGTCGGCGGGAGCTTCGGTGGCGCGCTGCGGCGAGCCGGTGGCGCTGGCGGTCACCGGTTCGTTGAACAGCTGCTCCATCGCCCCGTAGTCGATGGATTGGGCGTTGGCGGTGGCCGCGGCGGCGAAGGTCAGGCCGGCGGCGGCGCCGGCGAGAAGGAATTTTTTCATGCTGTGTCTCTTCTGGCTGCGCGGCATCAGACTTCGCGGATCATCATGCGGAAGGCGGCCTTGAAGACCGCTCCGACCGCGGCGGCGGCGGCGCGATTGACGACGATCTCCACCTTCGGATCCGCCGAGACGCTCATCACGCAGGCGCCGCTGGTGACGCAGGACATGTCCGAGCCGATGGTGATGATCTTCTTGCCCTTGGCGGCAGCGCCGACCGGGCCGGCGGTGACGCCGGTGGTGACATAGAGCGCGACGACGCCGCTGACGCCGCCGACGTCACCGGCCTCAACGGCCTTGCCCGACAGACTCAGGCCGCCGGCGCTGAAGCCGGCGCCGAGCGCGGCCATGATGGCGTTCTTCTCGGCCACCGAGGCGGGCTTCGACGGATCGAAGACCACGCCGAGCACGCCCTTGCCGGTGGGCCCGTTCTCCAGGAAGGTCAGGGCGCGGCCCGCCACCTGCAGGTCCTTGGCCGGATCGGCCTGGGCGCTCAGCGGGATGATGGCCAAGGCCAGCCCGGCGACCGCCAGGCGAACAAGTCTGTTTGGATGTGACATTCTTTAGGTCCCCACCCGAATTTTCGATCGGGTTTGTGACGGGACCTTTCGGCCGGGCACTGTAAATAACTTATGACTACAACTTACATAATGCATGCACTTCGCATGTAAATACAAGTAATCATGGTATTGATTTGGATCAAATTGCAACAATATGCTGCGACAATCTTGCGCACTTTGAACTCTAATTTAAGATTATACACAGGTTACGTCGATTTAGATAAAGACTATAATCGCTCATTTTGAAATTTAGCTTCCAAAGTCAAACCACGCCGCCGTGGACACCAAATGGTCCGAAGCGTTCATAACCCGCGGCTTAAAGGCTAGACCGCAGGAGGCGGCCGAATTGGTCACATCGCCGCACCGGTGTTTAAGGGCGCCGAATCGACGGCGGCGGACGAGGACTCTCGCCGAAGCCCTCGACTTAAGGATCCTTTCAGGTCGTCGTGTCATGAATGTCGGCTGCTCGCCCGACCGTCACCGGTCCGGACATCGAGCGGCGGGAACGGGGGTGGGCGTGAATCGGAACAACTCCGCGACCCCGCCGGACCCTGGCGCGCTCGACATTTTGGAAGCCAACCAGGACTGCCTCTGGATTCTCACCCTGGACGGCCATATCGACTATATGAACCAGCGCGCCCGGGCGCTGGTCGAGGCCAAGGCCGACAACCGAAAGACCTGGCGCGACCTGTGGCCCGAGGAGAGCCGATTCTCGCTCGACCGCGTGGTCGCCGGCGCGGCCGCCGGTCAGGTCTCGCGGTTTCGCGCCTTTTTCCCAACCGCCCGGCGCACGCGCACCTATTGGGACACCGTCGTCTCGCCGGTCGGCGGCGACGGCGTGTCGCCCACCCGCCTCCTGGCCGTCTCGCGCGACGTGACGACCGAGGTCGAGACCCAGGCCTTCCTGGAGACGGTCATCCAGCTGCTGCCCTCGCCCCTGACCGTGAAGACCGTCGACGACGGCCGCTATGTGCTGGTCAATCGCGCCGCGGAGGAGGCCTTCGGCTATATGACCGAGGATCCCCTGGGGGAGATCGCCCTCGGGCTGATGGGCGGCGTCCTGAAGAACGGCGCCGACGGACGCTTGACGGCGACCGAGGCCGAGGTTCTGCGGACCGGCGAAATGCGCACCTCCGAGGAAGCGATCCGCCTGACGGCCAACGCCGAGGCGCGGTACTTTCTGACCAAAACCCTGGCCACCTACGACGACGTCGGGCCCCGCCATCTGGTGACCTTGGCCGAGGACATCACCGAACGCCGCTCCGCCGCCGCCTCGCTGCACGCCGCCCTCGAGGCCGCCGAACAGGCCAGCCAGGCCAAGAGCGCGTTCCTCGCCAATATGAGCCACGAGATCCGCACGCCGCTGAACGGCATCGTCGCCGGCGCCGACATGCTGGCCAAGGACGCCCTCACCCCCCGCGGCCGCGAGCTGGTCGAGATCATCACCACCTCCAGCCAGACCCTGGAGCGACTGCTCTCCGACGTCCTCGACCTGGTGCGGGTCGAGGCGGGCCAGTTGGTCATCGAGACCGCGCCCTTCCATCTCGGCGACCTGGCGCGGTCGGTGTCGGCCCTCTCCAGCCTGCGGGCCGAGGAAAAGGGCGTGGCCCTGCGCGCCGCCCTGCCGCCCGAGGTCGAGACGGTGGTGGTCGGCGACGGCCTGCGGTTGCGGCAGGTGCTGACCAACCTCCTGAGCAACGCCGTCAAGTTCACCGACCAGGGCGCGGTCACCCTCGACCTCGCCTGGCGCGACGACGGGACGGTGCGCTTCACCGTCACCGACACCGGCGTCGGCTTCGACATGGCCAGCAAGGACACGATCTTCGGCCGGTTCCAGCAGGTCGACACCTCGTTCACCCGCCGCTTCGGCGGCTCCGGCCTGGGCCTGGCGATCTCGCGCGACCTGGTGGCCCTGATGGGCGGCGAGCTGGTCTGCGACAGCGCCCCCGGCGTCGGCTCCAGCTTCTGGTTCGAGCTCGCCCTGCCGCCGGCGGCCGCGCCCGGGGCGACCCTCGACGCCGGCGCGCCGACGGCGGACCAAGAGCTGCGGGTGCTGATCGTCGACGACCATCCCACCAACCGCAAGATCGTCGAACTGATGCTGGCCGATCACGCGCGGCTGTTCAGCGCCGAGGACGGCGAGCAGGCGGTGGACCTGTTCCGGCGCACCGCGTTGGACCTGGTGCTGATGGACATGCAGATGCCGGTGATGGACGGGCTGTCGGCCGTGCGCGAGATCCGCCAGATCGAACACCAGACCGGCCGAGCCCGGACGCCGATCATCATGCTCACCGCCAACGCCCGCCCCGAGCATGTCCGCGCCAGCCGCGAGGCCGGGGCCGACCTGCACCTCGAAAAGCCGATCACCACCCTGGCCCTGTTCACCGCCATGGAGACGGCCCTGACTCCGGTCGAGGCCGTCGACGCCGATCAGGGCGCGCGCTTGTGACGCGCTCCGAAGCGCGGCTCTTTACCGGACCTTCGCACTTGCCGCGCGACACTCCCTGACCGTAAACCGCAGGCGTCTTCATGGGTTTGGCACTGTCCTCGAGCGCCGCGTCGTCGGCGTCGGCCTATCCTGAAACCGCCGCGCTTCGCGGGCGGCTGGAGGCGGCGCGGCAGGCCGTGGAGGGCAAGTTCCTCGAAGCCGGCGACGTGCTGTCCCAGGCCGTTCAGGGCGTGGGCGAGCTGATCGCCGCCCTCGACCGGCTCACCGCCGGTCTCGATCCCGAGACCGTCCGGGCCACCACCGCCGAACTGACCAGCGCCGCGGCCAGCCTGCGCGCCCTGCCCGACAGCCACGCCGAGCGCCGCGGCCGCATCGACGGCCTGGTCCAGGCCAGCGACGGTCTTAGCGGCCGCATCGACGACATGCGCCAGCACCTGGCCTATCTGCGGGTGTTCGCGATCAACATCAAAATCACCTCCGGCGGCATCGTCGCGGCGGGCCCCGAATTCGCGGTCTTCGCCCAGGAGATCTACGACTGCATCGAGCTGGGCCGGACGCGGCTGGACGCCCTGGCCGGCGACCTGATGGCCCTGGACGGGGCGCTGCGCTCGGCCCTGGTCCACGAGCAGGACCTCAGCCGCCACTGCGGCGAGCTGGTGCCCGCCGTTCCCGACGGCCTGACGGCCAGCGCCAGCGCCGTCGCCACCCACCACGAGAGCATCGCCAGCGTCGCGGCCAGCGTCGCCGACCTGGCCCGCCGGGTTCAGAAGAAGGTCGGCGGGGCCCTGGCCGCCCTGCAGATCGGCGACATCACCCGCCAGCGGATCGAACACGTCCAGACCGGGCTGGACCTGCTCGACCGGCCCGAGGGCGGCGAACGTCTGGACGCCGATCAACGACAGCGGCTGGAGACCTTCGTGCGCGGCCTGCTGGCGGCGCAGCTGGCGGCCACGGCCCGGGACTTCCACCGCGAGGTGTCGCGCATCGGCGACAACATGGCCGGCATGGCTAGCGACGCCAGCGAGATCCTGCGCCTCAAGGACCTGGCCTATGGCCGCAGCGACAGCGGCGACGGCGGCTTCCTGCGCGGCCTGGAAAACACCGTCGGCCAGGCCCTGGGCCTGGTCGGCAAGATGGACGCCGGCGACCAGATCGCCGAGAACGTCGGCCATTCGGCCGCGGCGGCGGCTCGCGAGCTGACCGAGCGGATCGCCGGCATCCAGACCATCCGCGCCGACGTGCAGATGATGGCCCTGAACACCACGCTGAAATGCAGCCGCATCGGCGACACCGGCAAGCCACTGGGCGTCATCGCCATCGAGCTGCGCCAGCACGCCAGCCACCTGGAGACCGCGGCCGGTCACACCCTGACTGCCCTGGACGGCCTGTCGGCCAAGGCCAACGCCCTGGGACGGCGCGACGCCGAGGGCGAAACCGCCGCCGGCGACCGCGAGAGCAGCCAGGCCGCCAATGTCCTCAACGGGGCCATCGCCCGCATCCGCAAGGCCGGCGACGCCGTCGAGATCGACCTGGTCGCCGTCGCCCAGCAGGGCTCGGCCGTGGTCGACTCCCTGCGGCGGGCGGCGGGGCGGCTGGACTTCCAGCGCGAGATCGGCGCCATCCTCGATCAGGTGGCGGACGACCTGGCGACGATGGCCGGTACGGAGACCGTCCGCACCAACGATATCGGTTCGACGCTGGGGCCGTTGCTGGCCAAGCTGGCCAAGGCCTACACCATGGCCCAGGAGCGCGAGGTGCATCAGGCCCTGGTCGGGGCCCTGGCCCTGACGACCGCGCCGGCGGCCGTGGTTCAGAGCGATCCGGACGACGTGCTGTTCTGAGAGTCGTCTGGCGGTATCCGGTCCGGAAGATCTTCTCAATAAGCCATCATCCCCGCGAAGGCGGGGACCCAGGCTTTTTCTGAAACCCTTGGCGCTCGACGAAAAACACCTGGGTCCCCGCCTTCGCGGGGATGATGGGCGTTGGGGATGCGTCACAGGCTTAGCCCAAAAACCATCCGTCATCCCGGCCGCAGCGCAGCGAAGAGCCGGGACCCAGGGGCCGTGCGCACCGCCCCTGGTCCCGGAGAACGGCTTCGCCGTTTCCGGGATGACGACAGAAGTTGATCACCGCGCGGCGGCGCGGAGGATTTCCTGGGTCAGGGCGTACAGCGACACGACGCGGTCGACGCAACCGCGGGCGATGGCCTCCTTGGGCATGCCGAACACCACCGAGCTGGCCTCGTCCTGGGCCAGGGTGTGGGCGCCGGCCTGTTTCATCTCCTCCAGGCCGCGGGCCCCGTCGTCGCCCATGCCGGTCATGATCACCCCGACGGCGTTGGCCCCGGCCGAGCGCGCGGCCGAGCGGAACAGCACGTCCACCGACGGCCGGTGGCGCGAGACCAGCGGGCCGTCCTTCACCGACACGTAGTAGCGGGCCCCGCTGCGCTCGAGCAGGGTGTGCTTGTTGCCGGGGGCGATCAGCACCCGGCCGCGCAGCACGGTGTCGCCGTCCTCGGCCTCCTTGACCTCGACGGCGCACAAGCTGTCCAGCCGCTTGGCGAACGAGGCGGTGAACTTCTCGGGCATGTGCTGGACGATGACCATGCCCGGCGAGTCCAGGGGCAGGGCTTCGAGCACCACGCGCAGGGCCTCGGTGCCGCCGGTCGAGGCGCCGACGCAGACGATGGTTTCGGTGGTGCGGGCCATGGCCCGGCCGCCGGGCGGCGGCAGCATGGCGTCGGCGGTCAGCTTCTTTTCCGGCTCGTGGACGGCGGTGACGGCGTCGCGACGGCGACCGCCGACCCGCGCCCCGGCGGCGGCCTTGACCGCGTCGCAGATACGGATCCGCGACTCCAGCAGATGCTCGGCCACGCCCATCTTGGGCTTGAGGATGATGTCCACCGCCCCCGCCTCGAGCGCCTGCAGCAGGGTCTCCGACCCCGCCTCGGTGAGGGACGAGCACATCACCACCGGGATCGGATGCTGGGCCATCAGCTTGCGCAGGAAGGTGATGCCGTCCATGCGCGGCATCTCGACGTCGAGGGTGATGACGTCGGGCACCTCGTCGCGGATGCGCTTGGCGGCCACGAACGGGTCGGAGGCGACGCCGATCACCTCGATCTGCGGATCGGTCTCCAGCACCGCCGCCAGGGTCTGACGCACGGTCGCCGAGTCGTCGATGATCAGAACCCGGATCTTTTTGGGCGGCGTCACCGCCCTACCGCCGCTGGAACACGGTGTTGGCGATCTGCCGCACCGGCAGGTCCAGGCCGACGATGGATTCCGAATGGCCCAGGAACAGATAGCCGCCCGGCCTCAGGTGGCGGCACAGGCCGTTCAGCACCTTGGCCTGGGTGACCTTGTCGAAATAGATCAGGATGTTGCGGCAGAAGATGATGTCCATGTCGGCGTCGACCGGATAGGCGTCGTCCATCAGGTTGAGGCGCGCGAAGGTCAGCTTGGCGCGCAGTTCCGGGATGATCCGCACTTGGCCGCGGCTCTGGTCCTTGGCGCGCATGACATAGCGTTGGCGCCGCGTCATCGACACCGGCTCGATCATCGGCTCGGAAAACACGCCCGAGACCGCCTGGCCCAGCACCTCGGTGCAGATGTCGGTGCAGAGGATCGAATAGTCCAGCCGGCGGTCGGCGCCGCAGAACTCGTCCAGGACCATGGCCAGGGTGTAGGGCTCGGCCCCGGTCGAGCAGGCGGCGCTCCACACCTTGATCTCGCGCCGTCCGGCGGCCGCGATCTCGGCCAGGCCCTTATTGATCAGGAAATCGAAATGGGCCGGTTCGCGGAAGAACTCGGTCTTGTTGGTGGTGACGGCGTCGATCAGGTGCACGACCTCGGCCTCCAGGCCGTCGTCGTCGAACAGGTAGCGGCAGTAGTCGTTGACGTTGCCGATCCGGGTCGCCCGCATCCGGCGGCGCAGGCGGCCCTCGAGCATGGTGCGCTTGTTGGCCGGCATCTTGATGCCGCTGTAGCCGTGGATGAATTCGGCCAGGCGGTTGAAGTTGCGCGAGCTCAGCTGTTCGGTGGGCGGCGCGTGCAGGGCTTGGGTCGACACCAGGGGATTTCCATCAAGCTACGATGACGCCGCGAGGCGCCCAAGGAGGTGTCAGGCGGCTCGTTCCAGGGACGCGGCTTCCTGGCTGGTCAGCAGCCGCGCCAGGTCGAACAGCACGACGAAGCCGGCCCCGTGACGCACCACGCCCTGGATATAGTCGGAGCGCCAGGGCACGCCGATGTCCGGCGCCGCCTCGATCTGGTCGGACCGGAAGGTCACCACCTCGATCACCCGGTCGGCGACCAGGCCCAGCGACAGCATGCGGTCAGCCAGCGGCACGTCCAGCACCAGGATCCGCGTGGTGGCGGTCGGGGCGATGCTGGGCAGGCCGAGCTTGGCGCGCAGATCGATGGTCGGGGTGCCGCGGCCGCGAACGTCGGTCAGGCCCAGCAGATAGGCCGGCCCCTCGGGAATGGCGAACGGCGGCTGGTAGTCGAGGATCTCGCGGACGAACGCCACGGGGGCCGCGAACACCTCATCGCCCAGGCCCAGGGTGACGTATTGGCCTTCGGAGGGGGGGCCCGACATCAGCCGTACGCCTTGAAGTCGGCGTCGCCGGCGTCCGGGCCGCCCTGGGCCAGGTCGAGGGCGAAGCCGCCGGCCCGGGCCTGCTGGTCGGCCACGGCGTTGCGCTTGGCGGCCGGCTTGCGGGCGGCCGAGGCGGGACGC
>JAQGIN010000181.1 GCA_028291125.1 Caulobacter sp. | reverse complement strand
CGCCGCGGCGATGGCGCCCATTCCGACGCACATCGTGCATGGCCGGTTCGACCAGGTATGCCCGCTGACCCAGGCCTCGCGCCTGGTGGAGGCGCTGGCGGCGGCGGGCGCGACGCCGGCGACCTACGTCAAGACCACCGCCGGCCACAGCGCCATGGAGAAGGAAAACGTCCTGGCGCTGACCGCCATCATGGACGGCCTGCCGCCGCTCAAGGCCCCCTCGCCCGCTCGCGGCGCCTGAGGCCGTGCTGGGTTTCCCGCAAGCCGGCGCGCCCCGTCCGGCCTGGGCGAGGCGCAGGGTCGGCCCGACCTACGCCCGCCAGGGCATGGTCGCCGCCGCCCACCCGCTGATCGTCAACGCCGGGCTGGACGTGCTGCGCAACGGCGGCAATGCGGTGGACGCCGCCGTCGCCGCGGGCCTCACCGCGTCCGTCGTGATGCCCGAGATGTGCGGACTGGGCGGCGACCTGTTCGCCATCGTCCATGCACCGGACGCCGAGCCGGTGGCGGTGTTGGGGAGCGGTGTCGCCCCGCGCGGCGCGAGCCTCGAGCAGATGCGGGCAGCGGGCGGACACACCGGCAAGATGCCCTTGACCGGACCGCTCTCGATCGGCGTGCCCGGCATGGTCCATGCCTACGGCGCCCTGCTGGAGCGGTTCGGCAGCCAGCCGCTGGCCGAGCTTGTGCAGCACGCCATCCACCAGGCCGAAGCTGGCTTCCCGCTGACGGTGTTTGGCGCGGGCGCCATCGCGCTGCATGCGCAGATGTTGGCCCGGACGCCCTCCACCGCCGCCGTCCTGCTGCCGCAGGGCCGCTCGCCCGAGCCGGGCGAGATCCTGCGCCAGCCCGACCTGGCGCGCATCCTGCGCCACATCGGCCAGGACGGGCCCCAGGCCTTCTATCGGGGCGCGCTGGCCGACCGCATCGCCAGCGCGGTCCAGGCGCTGGGCGGCGCGCTCTCGGCCGACGACCTGGCCGGCCATGCGACGGTGCTGGAGCCGCCGATCGCCACCACCTACCGCGGCCTCACGATCTTCCAGACCGGACTGCCCACTCAAGGGCTGATCCTGCTGGAGGCGCTCAACATCGCGGAGAACATCGGCGCGGAAGCCTTGGCCAGAGGAGACACGGGCGCCGTGCATGCCCTCGCCGAGGCCGCACGCCTGGCCTACGCCGACCGCATCGCCTACGCCCGCGACCCGGCCTTCGGCCCCACGCCGATGGACCGGCTGCTGTCGAAGGACTGGGCCCGCGCGCGGTTCGCCGGCATCGACCCGAACCGGGCGGCGGACGAGGCTGCCCCTGGGCCCATGGCCGATGGCGACACCACCTATTTCTGCGTCGTCGACCGCGGCGGCATGATGGTCTCGCTGATCCAGTCGGTCTCCAGCGCCTTTGGTTCGGGGATCGTCGCCGGCGACACCGGCGTGCTGCTGAACAACCGCGTGGGCCGCGGCTTCAGCCTGGACGACGGCCACCCCAACCAGTTCGCGCCCGGCAAGAAGACCATGCACACCCTGAACTGCTGGCTGGCCGCCGACGCGACGGGGATGCCGGTGATGGTCGGCGGCACGCCGGGCGGCGACGGCCAGCCGCAGTGGAACCTGCAGATGCTGTCGGCCCTGATCGATGGCGGGCTCGACGTGCAGGCCGCCGTCGAGGCGCCGCGCTGGAGCATCTGGCCCGGAACCGATCCCGCCGACCGGCCCAACCCCTATGAGCTGCGGGTCGAGGCCCGCCTGGGCGAGGCGGCCCTGGCCGAGCTCGCCGCGCGCGGCCACCCGGTGAAGCTCACCGGCGCCTGGGGCGGAACCGGCGCGGCCCAGATCATCGCCCGCGACCCCACGACTGGCGTCCTCGTCGGCGGCTCCGACCCCCGCGCCGAGGGCCTGGCGCTCGGCTTCTAGCCGGAGCGCGGACCGCTCATGACCGCTCGGCAGGGTCTGGAGACGAGCCTCCACCCAGCGACTTGTAGAGCTCTACCCGGTTGAGCGCCTCCACCAGCTTGGCGGCGAGCAGGGTCTGGCGCGCGCCATAAAGTGTGCGCTGGGCGTCCAGCAGGACGAGATAGCTGTCGACGCCACGGTCGTAGCGCGCCTGGCTCAGCCGCCGCGCCTCGGTGGCGGCGGTGACGAGGCGCTCCTGGGCGGAGACCCGGTCGCGGATCGTGGCCCGCACCGCCAGCGCATCGGACACCTCACGGAAGGCGGTCTGGATCGCCTTTTCATACTGGGCGACGGCGATGTCTCGGCCGGCCCTGGCGCCCTTGAGGTTGGCGACATTCGCGCCGCCGGCGAACAGCGGCAGGACGATCTGGGGCGCGAAGCTCCAGGCCCCCGACCCGGCCTTGAAGAGGCCGCCGAGCTCCGCGCTGGCGCTGCCCGTGGCCGCGGTCAGGCTGATGCGTGGGAAGAACGCCGCCCGCGCCGCGCCGATGTTGGCGTTCTGGGCCTGCAGGTTGTGCTCGGCCGCCAGGACGTCGGGCCGCCGCGTCAGGACGTCGGACGGCAGGCCCGGCCGCAGCTCCGCCAGGATGCTCACCGCCGTGACGTCGCCGTTGGGCAGCAGCTCGACCGGGATCTCCGCGCCGACCACGAGTTGCAGGGCGTTGCGGTCCTGGGCCACCTGGGCCACGGCCACGGCCGCATCGCTGCGGGCCTGTTCGGCGAGCGTCTGCGCCTGGCTCAGATCGAGCTGCGACGCCGCCCCCGCCTCGAACCGCTTCTGGATGAGCGTGAGGGAGTCTTCGCGGCTCTTCAAGGCGCCCTGGAAGATCGCCAGCAGGTCCTGGTCCGCGGCGAGCGTCAGATAGACCGCGGCCACCTCCGCGATCAGGCTGATCTGGACGGTGCGACGGTTCTCCTCGACGGCGAAATAGCTCTGCAGGGCCGCGGCGCTCAGGTTGCGGATCCGTCCGAAAAGGTCGAGCTCATAGGCCGAGAACCCCACCGTGGCGCTGTACTGGTCGAAGGTCCCCCCGACGCCGAACTGGGAGGCGCCGGCCGGGGTGTGGGCCTTGCTCTCGGACCCCACCGCATTGATGGCGGGCAACAGCTCGGCGCGCTGGATACGGTACTGCGCCCGGGCCTGCTCGATATTGCCGACGGCGACCCGCAGGTCGCGGTTCTGCCGCAACGCCAGGTCGATGACCTGTTGCAGGCGGGCGTCCTGGAAGACGTCGCGCCAGGCGAGGTCGCCGGCCGAGGCCGCGGCGGGCGCCGTGGCGGTGGGCACGGGCCAGGCCTGGCCCACCGGCAGTCCGGGCCGCTGGTAGGGCGGCGCCAGGTTGCAGCCGGCAAGCGTCGTTGCGGCGAGCAGCAGCGTGAGGGTCCGACGCAACATCTCAGCCCGCCTCGTTGGGGGCGGCCGCCGCGGGCGCCGGTTCGGCGTCCTTCTGGCGGCCCAGGTGGCGCTGCACCAGCACGAAGAACAGCGGAACGAAGAAGATCGCCAGCGCCACGGCCGAGACCATGCCGCCGATCACGCCGGTGCCGATGGCGTGCTGGCTGCCGGCCCCCGGCCCGTTGGAGATGGCCAGCGGGAACACGCCGGCGATGAACGCCAGCGAGGTCATCAGGATCGGCCGCAGCCGGATGCGCACCGCCTCCAGCACCGCCTCGACCAGCGGCATGCCCTGCTCGCGCCGGTCCTTGGCGAATTCCACGATCAGGATGGCGTTCTTCGAGGCGAGCCCCATCGTCGTCAGCAAGCCGACCTGGAAGTAGATGTCGTTGGACAGTCCCCGGACGCTGGTGGCCAGGAGGGCGCCGATCACACCCAGCGGAATGACCATGATCACCGACAGCGGGATCGACCAGCTCTCGTAGAGGGCCGCCAGCAGCAGGAACACCACCAGGATCGACAGGGCGTAGAGGGCCGGGGCCTGGGCTCCGGACTCGCGTTCCTGCAGCGACAGGCCGGTCCATTCGAAACCGACGCCCGGCGGCAGCTTGGCCGCCAGCTTTTCCATGGCGTTCATGGCGTCGCCCGAGCTCTTGCCCGGGGCGGGGGCGCCCTGGATGTTCATCGACGACAGGCCGTTATAGCGCTCCAGACGCGGCGAGCCGTAGGTCCAGCTCGAGCTGGCGAACGCCGAGAACGGCACCATCTGGCCAACATTGTTGCGCACGTACCAGCGGTCGAGGTCCTCGGGCCGCATGCGGTACTGGGCGTCGGCCTGCACATAGACCTTCTTGATCCGGCCGCGGTCGATGAAGTCGTTGACGTAGCTTCCGCCCCAGGCGGCGCTGAGGGCGCTGTTGATGTCGGCGGTGGTCAGGCCCATGGCCCCGGCCTTGGCCTGGTCGACCTCGATCTTCAGCTGCGGAGTGTCGTCCTGGCCGTTGGGGCGGACCCCGGCCAGGGTCGGGTCCTGGGCGGCCATGCCCAGCATCTGGTTGCGGGCGGCCAGCAGGGTGTCGTGACCGACCCCGCCGATGTCCTGCAGCTGGAAGTCGAAGCCCGACGAGGTGCCCAGCTCCGGCACGGCCGGCGGCACGATGGCGAAGACCATGGCGTCGCGCAGCTGCATGAAGGCGCCCATGGCCCGGCCGGTGACAGCCGGAGCCTTGAGGTCGGCGGCCTTGCGCTCCTCGAAGTCCTTCAGGCGGACGAAGGCCAGGCCGGCGTTCTGGCCGGCCCCGGCGAAGCTGAAGCCCGAGACGGTGAACACCGATTTGACGGCCTTGTCGGCGGCGAAGTGCTTCTGGACCTGCTCGAGCACGCCCTGGGTGCGCTCGTTGGTGGCCCCGGCCGGCAGCTGCACCAGGGTGAAGACGATGCCCTGGTCCTCCTCCGGCAGGAAGGCCGAGGGCAGGCGGATGAACAGGAAGCCCATCACCAGGATGATGACGCCGTAGATGGCCATCCAGCGCACGCTCTTGCCGAGGATGCCGCGGACCGAACCCTGATAGCGGGTGCTGGCGTCGTCGAAGCTGCGATTGAACCAGCCGAAGAAGCCTGTTTCGCTCCGGCCGTGGCTCGGCTTCAGCAGGGTGGCGCAGAGGGCGGGGGTCAGCACCAGGGCGACGGTCACCGACAGCACCATGGCCGAGACGATGGTGATCGAGAACTGGCGGTAGATGACGCCCTGCGAGCCGCCGAAGAAGGCCATCGGCACGAACACCGCCGACAGCACCAGGGCGATGCCGATCAAGGCCCCGGTGATCTCGCTCATCGACTTGCGGGTGGCCTCGACCGGGGACAGGCCCTCCTCGTTCATCACCCGTTCGACGTTCTCGACCACGACGATGGCGTCGTCGACCAAGAGGCCGATGGCCAGCACCAGGCCGAACATGGTCAGGGTGTTGATCGAATAGCCGAAGGCGGCCAGCACCCCGAAGGTGCCCAGCAGTACCACCGGCACGGCGATGGTCGGGATCAGGGTGGCGCGCCAGTTCTGCAGGAACAGGAACATGACGATGAACACCAGGACGATGGCTTCGGCCAGGGTCTTGACCACCTCCTCGATCGACAGCTTCACGAACGGCGTCGAGTCGTAGGGGATGACGTATTCATAGCCGGCCGGGAAGGTCTTGGAGAGCTCCTCGACCCGGGCCTTGACGGCCGCGGCGGTGTTCAGGGCGTTGCCGCCCGGGGCCATCCGGATGGCCAGGCCGGCGGCCGGCTTGCCGTTGAACTTGGCGTCGAAGCCGTAGTTTTCCGAGCCCAGCTCGACCCGGGCCACGTCGCTCAGATGGACGACGGCGCCGCCGGTGCTGTTCTTGACGATGATGGCGCGGAACTGCTCGGGGGTCTGCAGGCGCGACTGGGCGGTGATGGTGGCGTTCAGGGCCGTGCCCGGCGTGGCGGGCAGGCCGCCCAGCTGGCCGGCCGAGACCTGGGCGTTCTGGGCCCGGATGGCGGTGCTGACATCGGCCGGGGTGAGGCCGAAGCTGGTCAGCTTCACCGGGTCCAGCCAGATACGCATGGCGTATTGCGAGCCGAACAGCTGCACATCGCCGACGCCGTCGACGCGGCTGAGCGGGTCCTGCAGGTTGCTGGCGATATAGTCGGCCAGGTCGGTGTTGGTGGTCTTGGGGTCGTTGGAGAACATGCCGACGACCAGCAGGAAGTTGCGGGCCGACTTGGCCACGGTCAGGCCTTGCTGCTGCACTTCCTGCGGCAGCAGGGCGGTGGCCGTCTGCAGCTTGTTCTGCACCTGCACCTGGGCGATGTCGATATTGGTGCCGGCCTTGAAGGTCAGGGTGGTGGTGGCCGAACCGCTGCTGTCGCTGGTCGACGCCATGTACGACAGGCCGTCCAGGCCCTTCATCTTCTGCTCGATGACCTGGGTGACGCTGTCCTCGACGGTCTGGGCCGAGGCACCGGGATAGACGGCGGCCACCGTCACCTGGGGCAGGGCGATGTCGGGATATTGGGCGATCGGCAGGCCGCGGATGGCGAGCACGCCAGCCAGCATGATGACGATGGCGACGACCCAGGCGAAGATCGGTCGGTCGATGAAGAAACGCGAGAGCATGACCGGGTCCTACCGCTGAGCGCCGATGACGGCGGCTTTCACCGGCGCGCCGGGTTGCACCTTCTGCAGGCCCTCGACGATCACCTGGTCGCCGGGCTTCAGTCCGCCGAGGACCAGCCACTTGTCGCCGATCGTCTGGCCGACGGTGAGGACGCGCGGCTCGGCCTTGCCGCCGGCCCCGACCACGAAGGCGGTGGCGTTACCCTTGGGGTCGCGGCTGACCGCCGGCTGCGGGATCAGCATGCCGCTGGAGGCGACGCCCTTGCTGAGGCTGGCGCGGACGTACATCCCCGGCAGCAGCACGCCATTGGGGTTGTCGAACGTCGCCCGCAGGCCCACCGAGCCGGTGGTGGGATCGACGGTGACGTCGGAGAATTCCAGCCGGCCGGCGGTCGGATAGGCCGAGCCGTCCTCCAGGGTCAGGGTGACCCGGGCCGAGCCCGACTGGCCCAGATGGCCGGCGGCCAGGTCGCGCTTCAGCTTCAAGAGCTCGGTCGACGACTGGGTGAGGTCGACATAGATCTTGTCGAGGTTCTGCACGGTGGCCAGGGCGGTCGCCTGGCTGGCGGTGACCAGGGCCCCCGGGGTCACCGACGACTTGCCGATGCGGCCCGAGATCGGCGCGAACACCTTGGTGTAGCCGAGATTGATGCGCGCCTGGTCGACGGCGGCCTTCTGGGCGGCGACATTGGCGGCGGCCTGCAGATAGGCGGCCTGGGCGTCGTCGTTATCCTGCTTGCTGACGGCGTTGATGGCCACCAGGCCCTTGTAGCGGTCGGCCTTCAGCTTGGCGGCGGTGGCGGTGGCCTGGGCCTGGGCCAGGCCGGCGGCGGCGCTGTTGGCGGCGGCCTGATAGGGGGCCGGGTCGATCTGGTACAGCGCCTGGCCGGCGCGGACCTGCGAGCCTTCCTGGAACAGCCGGGCGATGACGATGCCACTGACCTGCGGCCGGACTTCCGACACCAGATAGGCCGAGGTGCGGCCGGTCAGTTCGGCAGTGAGGGTCACCGGTTCGGTCTTGGCGATCACCACCCCGACCGGGGTCGGGCCGCCCGGGCCCATGCCCCCCGCACCCTTGCCGGGGCCGCAGGCGGCCAAGGTGAGCGCGATGGCCCCGAGAGTGACCGCAGCAGCGGCGCGCGGACGGTTGAAAGCCATGATGAACCCCGAGGCGGCGAGACGACGCAGGCCTATGACCTTGACGTAGCCTCGATGAAGAACGATGTGAGAATGAACGTTCATTCTCAAGCGGGCTGGACATAAGAGCCGACCCGAACCAAGTCAACCGTGAGGCCGCGCTTAAAGGCGCCGCGCCGCTCAAGTGTGGGAACCAAGCCACTATGGTCCACGAGACCGCCGCCATGAAACCCAGCCCGGAGGCGCGACGCCAGCAAATCCTCGACGCCGCGAGCGATTGTGTGCGCCGCGCCGGTTTCCATGGCGCCAGCATGGCCGACATCGCCAAGGCCGCCGGCCTCAGCGTCGGCCAGATCTACCGCTATTTCGAGAACAAGGAGGCGATCATCGCCGCCATCGTCGCCCAGGACCTGGCCGAAATGCGCGAGAAGTTCGCCGAACTGGAGAGCCAGCCGGGCACCTTGCTCGCCGTCATCACCCAGCACATGCCCGAGGCGGTCGACAAGTGCTACGACCTCGCCAAGGCCGCCCTGGTGCTCGAGGTCCTGGCCGAGGCCGCCCGCAACCCCAAGGTCGCCGCCATCGTCCGCGCCGCCGACGCCCAGGAGCGGGCCCTGGCCCAGTCGATGCTGGAGCGCGACCGCAAGCCCGAGTGGAGCGACGCCGAGTTCGGGGCCCGCGGCGAGGTGCTGGGCATGCTGTTCGACGGCATGATCATGCGCGCCGTCAACAATCCCACGCCCGACCGCGCGGCCCTGGTCAAGGTGCTGCAGGCGACGGTCAAGGGCCTGCTGAACTAGGTCCTGTCGATCCGGCGCCGCGTCCACGTCAGGCCTGTCGGCTGGTGAGCGAGAACATCGCGCCCTGCGGGTCGATCGCCTGCGCGACCCAGGCGTCGCCCGGCACCTGGTGGGGGCCGTTGATCACCGTCCCGCCGCCGGCCTGTAGGCGCTTGATCGCCGCCTGGACGCCGTCGACCTCGAAATAATAGCTCCAGAACGGGGCGGGGACGCCGGGCGGCTTGGTCATCACGCCGCCGACGGCGTCGCCCCCGCCGGTCGCGAACAGCTGATAGGGGCCCATCGGCCCCATGTCGAACCGCTCGGTCGGCGTCCAGCCGAACAGGCCGGCATAGAAGGCGAGGGCGGCCTCGCCGTCGACGGCGACCAGCTCGCGCCAGCCGACCAGGCCGGGTCCGGGGCCGGCCGGCGCCGGGGCCAGGCTGGGCAGGCCCTTGAACAGCACGAAGACCGCGCCCTGCGGATCGGCGACCATGGCGAAGCGGCCGACGCCGGGGATGTCGTCGGGCGGGTGATGCACCACGCCGCCGGCCTCGGTCAGCCGCTGGGCATAGGCGTCGACATCGTCGACCAGGATGTAGCCGACCCACAGCGGCGGACCGCCGCCGGGCAGGGTCATCAGGCCGGCC
>JAQGIN010000527.1 GCA_028291125.1 Caulobacter sp. | reverse complement strand
CGGCGCGGCGTGCGCGCCACCTTTGCCGCGCGCCCGCGACGCGCTAGGCTACGCGCTTAGTTTCCCGTCCCGCTTATCGATGGACCGCATGGCCCAGACCAATCCGCCTGAAGATTTGATGCACTACGAGGCGATGGCGCAGGACGCGCTGCGCGGCGTGGTCAAGGCGGCGCTGAAGAAGGCGGCCGCCCCCGGCGGCCTGCCCGAGCCGCACCACCTGTACATCACCTTCAAGACCCAGGCGGCCGGCGTCTCGGGCCCGATCGATCTGCTGGGCAAGTACCCGGACGAGATGACCATCATCCTGCAGCACCAGTACTGGGACCTAGCCCCGGGCGACGCGGTGTTCTCGGTGACCTTGAAGTTCGGCGGCCAGCCCAAGCGGCTGTCGGTGCCCTACGCGGCGGTGACCCGGTTCTACGACCCGTCGGTGCAGTTCGCCCTGCAGTTCGAGTCACCGGAGATCGTGCCCCCCGAACCCACCCAGGAGCCGGATCCCGAACCGGTCGCCGACGGCGGGGGCGACGACACGCCGAAGATCATCTCGCTCGACCAGTTCCGCAAGAAGTAGCCGGGTGAGCGACATCGCCTCGGACGCGCCGCAGACGCTGACCGACGAGGCGATCCTCGCGCGCTTCCAGACGTCCGACAACGCCCCGTCGGGGTCGCGCACCCTCGGCTTCAAGATGCTGGCCGTGCGCCAGGTCCTGCGCGAGGTCGAGATCGGCTTCGAGGCCCGCGCCGACCTGTTGAGCAACCCGATGGGCCAGATCCAGGGCGGCTATGTCTGCGCCATGCTCGACGAGTGCATGTCGGTGGCCGGACTGGTGGCCTCGGGCATGACCTGCGTGGTCCCGACCCTGGAGATGAAGACCAGCTTCCTGCGGCCGGCCCTGCCCGGCCCGCTGCGCGGCCTGGGCCGGGTGGTGAAATGGGGCAAGACCATCTGCTTCCTCGAGGGCGAGCTGTTCGACCCCGACGGCCGGCTGTTGGCCAAGGCCAGCGCCACGGCCATCCCCACCCCGTTCTCGCGCTTCAAGAAATAGGAGCGGCGATGCGGAGCTGGGCGGGGGTGGTGATCGGCGTGTTGCTGGCCCTGACCGCGCCCGCCGCCTCGGTTCGCGCCCAGCCCGCCGCCTTCTCCGACTGGGCGGCGGTGGTGGTGGCCGGCGACTGGCGAGCCCATGGCGGCGGCCCGACCGAGGCCTTCGACAACGCCCGCCGCGACGTCGCCGCCGCCCTGGTCGACCTCGGCTTCTCCAAGGCCTCGATCCGCCAGTATTCGGTGCGCCCCAAACGCTATCGCGACACCCGGCCGCAGAAGTCGGAACTGCCGACCATCTATGCCGGTCTCAGCGAACTGAGCCGCGCCGCGCCGGGCGGCTGCCTGGTCTATCTCACCTCGCACGGAGCCCCCGAGGGGGCGCTGGTCGACGAGACCATCCTGACGCCCGGCCTGCTGGCCGACATGGTCGACGGCGCCTGCCCCGACCGCCCCAGCATCGTCGTGCTGTCGGCCTGTTTCTCCGGCGTCTTCGTGCCGACCCTGCAGCGGAGCGACCGCATGATCCTCACCGCCGCCCGCCACGACCGCGCCTCGTTCGGCTGCGGGGAGAGCGACAAATATCCGTTCTTCGACGACTGCTTCCTGAAGGCGGCCCCCGCCGCCCACGACTTCGCCGCCCTCGGCGCGTCGGTGCAGGCCTGCGTCGCCGCCACCGAAAAGGCCACCGGCGCCAGCCCGCCGTCGGAGCCGCAACTATGGATCGGCGGCCGCCTCAAGCCCCTGCTGCCGCTATACGCCTTCGCGCGGCCGCCGCCTCGGGCCCGCCCATGAGGCCGCCGCAAATCGTCGCTCGCCCTCGGCGAGGCTATGATCGGCGCGCGAAGCGCCCTAGAAGAATCGCAATCCCTAAGCGTCTTTAGCTGTCGAGGTTGGTCCGTGGCGTTGCGCCTTTCGTCCAGATCCGCCGCGTTGGTCGCGGTTGTCGGCTGCTGGTTGGCGACGGCGAGCGCCGTCCACGCCCAGGACGCGGTCGTCCCGCCGCCCGCCGAGGCCGCCGCGCCGACGCCCAGCGCGGCCGCGCCGCCCCGCCGCCGCGTCGTCGCCAAGCCCGCGGCCAAGCCCGCGACCCCGCCGGCCGCGACGGCCGCCCCCGCCGTTCCGCCGTCCACCGCGACGCCCCTGTCCCGTCCCGAACTGGAAGCCTTCGTCGACGGCCTGGTCCGCCGGGCGATGGCCGACGACCACGTGGCCGGGGCCGCCGTCGCCGTGGTCCAGAACGGCCAGGTGGTGCTGAAGAAGGGCTATGGCGCCGCCAGCCTGTCGGAGGGCCGGCCGGTCGATCCCGACCGCACCCTGTTTCGCATCGGCTCGATCTCCAAGACCTTCACCTGGATCGCCCTGATGAACGAGATCGAGGCGGGCCGCATGCGGATGGACGCGCCAGTCAACCTCTATCTGCCCGAGCGGCTGCAGCTGAAGGATCAAGGCCAGTCCACGCCGGTGCGGCTGCGCGACCTGATGACCCACACCCCGGGCTTCGAGGACCGCATGCTGGGCCAGCTGTTCGAACGCGACTGGCGCCGGGTGCGGCCGCTGGCCGCCTATCTGCGCCAGGAGCGGCCCAAGCGGGTGCGCGAGCCGGGCCTGCTGCCGGCCTATTCCAACTACGGCGCGGCCCTGGCCGGGGCGGCGGTGGCCAATGTCACCGGCAAGCCGTTCGAGACCCTGATCGCCGATGAGATCCTGCTGCCGGCCGGCCTGTATCACACCACCTTCCGCGAGCCGCGGCCGTGGCGCGACGACCTGCCGGCCCCGATGGCCGAAAACCTGGCCGGCGACGTCTCCAACGGCTTCCACTGGACACCGCTGGGCTGGCGCTCGCAGCCGTTCGAATATGTCGGCCAGATCGCCCCGGCCGGCTCGGCCTCATCGACCCCGGCCGACATGGCCCGCTACATGACCCTGCTGCTGAACGGCGGCGTCACCCCCGGCGGGCGGACGATCTTCTCGCCGCGCACCAGCGCCGCCTTCCGCACGCCGCTCTATCGCCCCGCGCCCGGCGCGGCCGGCTGGAACGCCGGCTTCCGCGACATCGCCTTGCCCGGCGATCGTCACGGCTTCGGCCACGACGGCTCCACCCTGACCTTCCACGCCAACATGGTGCTGGCCCCCGACCTCGGCCTGGGCGTGTTCGTCGTCACCAACACCGACAGCGGCGGCGCCCTGACCGCCGAGTTGCCCGGGGCCATCGTCGAGCACTTCTACGCCCCACGCCCGCCCCTGGCCGCCCCCAGCCTGATCAGCCTCGACGAGGCCCGGGCCTATGAGGGCGACTTCCTGACCACCCGCCGGGCCTATGGCGGGCTGGAGGGCTTCATCGGCCGGATCATGGGCCTGGCCCGCGTCAAGGCGACGCCCGACGGCCGGCTGTCGATCACCACCAAGAGCGGCCCGCGGCTGTGGACCGCCGGCGATCAGCCGGGCGTGTTCAAGGCCATGGACGGCGCCGACGCCCTGGCCTTCGACCCGCGCGACGGCGGCGCGGCGCGGTTCTTCGCCAGCTGGGGCGGCGAGACCTATGAGCGGGTCGCCTTCCCGTTCCAGCGCGGCCTGCTGGTCGCCCTGGCCGCCCTCACCGCCGTCGCCTCGGTGGTCACCCTGGCCGGGGTGTTCATGCGCAACCGTCGCGAATTCCGCCAGACCCAGAGCCAGTCGCGCGCCGCGCTGATGCAGACTACCCAGGCGGTGCTGTGGCTGGTGTCGATGGCCAGTTTCGCGATCTTCGCCAGCCGGGCCGGCGACACCGCCAAGGTGTTCTTCAACTGGCCCGGCGGCTGGCTGCTCACCGCCTCGGCCTGCGCCCTGGTGGCCTCGGTG
>JAQGIN010000534.1 GCA_028291125.1 Caulobacter sp. | reverse complement strand
CCGATGCCGGGATCGAAGTCGAAGTCGTGGCCGATCATCGTCACCCGGGTCAGGGCGCTGGGGCCGTCGCCGATCAGGGTCGCGCCCTTGACCGGGGCGGTGATCTTGCCGTCCTCGACCAGATAGGCCTCGGTGCACTGGAACACGAACTTGCCGTTGGTGATGTCGACCTGGCCGCCGCCGAAATTGGCGCAGTACAGGCCGCGCTTCATCGAGGTGATCATCTCGGCCGGGTCGTCGTTTCCGGCCAGCATGCCGGTATTGGTCATCCGCGGCATCGGCATGTGGGCGTAGGACTGGCGGCGGCCGTTGCCGGTGGCCGCCATGCCCATCAGCCGGGCGCTCATGCGGTCGTGCATGTAGCCCACCAGAATGCCGTCCTCGATCAGGATGGTGCGTTCGGTGGGCGTGCCCTCGTCGTCGACGGTCAGCGAGCCGCGGCGGCCCGGCAGCGAGCCGTCGTCGAACACGGTGACGCCCTTGGCCGCCACCCGCTCGCCGATGCGGCCGGAGAAGGCGCTGATGCCCTTGCGGTTGAAGTCGCCCTCCAAGCCATGGCCGACCGCCTCGTGCAGCAGCACGCCGTTCCAGCCGGGGCCGAGCACCACGTCCATCTCGCCGGCCGGGCAGGCGACGGCGTCGAGGTTGACCAGGGCCTGGCGCAGAGCCTCGTCGACCTGTTCCTTCCACTTGCCGGGGGTGATCCAGGCGGCGAAGCCGGCGCGGCCGCCGGCCCCGGACGAGCCGGCCTCGCGGCGGCCGTCCTTCTCGACGGTGACCTGGACATTGATTCGCACCAGCGGCCGCACGTCGCGGATCAGCCGGCCGTCGGCGCGCAGGATCTCGACCACCCGCCGCTCGCCGGCCAGGGAGGCCATCACCTGCACCACCCGCGGGTCGCGGTCGCGGGCGAAGGCGTCGATCTCCTGCAGCAGGGCGACCTTGTCGGCGAAGTCGGGCGAGGAGACCGGGTCGTCCTCGCCATAGAGCTTGGCGTTGGTGGCCCGCGGAGCCTCGGCGCTGACGCCGGCGTGACCCTGCTTGGCCAGGCTGGCCGAGGCCGCTGCCCGGCCGATGGCGGCTTCCGAGATCTCGGCGGCGTGGGCATAGCCGGCGGTCTCGCCGGCCACCACCCGCAGGCCGAAACCCTCGCCGGAATCATAGGCGGCGGTCTTTAGCCGGCCGTCGTCGAAGACGAAGGCCTCGCTCTCGGAGCGCTCGACGAATAGCTCGCCGTCGTCGGCTCCGGCCAGGGCCTCGCCGAGGATGGCGCGGGCGCGATCGGGATCGACGCCGGCGGCGTCCAGCAGGGAGGGGGCGGAGAGGGGAGCGTTCATCCCCTACAGATAGGCGGTCGCGCGCTCCCCGTCACCACCCGCCGCTCACCAGTCCTCGTGCACCGCGCCCGAGCCGGCGACGTCGGAGGTCAGGCTGGCCGGCTTGGTGAGCAGAGTGACGTCGCCGCTGCCGGCGACCTTGATCCGCGTCACGCCGGACGGAGCGACCCGGGCGTCGCCGCTGCCCGACACGGTGACGTCGGCGTCGCGGGTCGGCAGCTCGGACAGGTCGGCCGTGCCCGAACCGGCGATCCGCATGTCGAGCTTGGTGGTCTTGCCGCGCGCCCGGACGTCGCCGCCGCCGTTGACGGTCAGCGCCAGGTCCGGCTGGTCGTAGCCGTCGATCTCGAGGTCGCCGCCGCCATTGATGGTGAAGACGCGGGCGGCCGGGCCGACGATCTCGATCCGCAGGCGGTCGGTGTCGTCGAGCAGGCGCACGCCGCCGCGGTCGATGGTCAGGGTCTGGGTGGGCTCGCCCTCCAGATAGAAGCGGCCGCCGGCCACCTTGATGCGGTTGATGACGCTGCGCGGGCCGGTCAGGACGACGCTCGGCTGGTCGCCTTGGGTGAAGCTGACCTCGGCGGGCAGGTCGATCTCGATGTCGCGGGCCCCGACCCAGGTCAGGGTGCGGCTGGCGGTCTCGGCGGCTTCCTCGGTCAAGGGCGTGACGTGCGAGACGCGGCGGCCGTGGTCGGTGGTCACCCGGTATTGCCAGTCGACCGGCATGGTCCAGCCGTTCTGCATCAGGTCGCGGCCGCCGATGGCGGCGGCGCCGGCGAAACAGGCCAGGGCCAGGATGAAGCTGGCGCCGGCGATTAGGGTCAGGTTGCGGATCATGGCGGGCCCCTCAGCCTTGCGGGTCGATGGCCGGCTTCAGCAGCCGGTAGTGAAGGCGTCCGTACCAGGCCAGGGCGTTGACCAGGCCGATGGTGACGATGGTCAGCACCGCCCCCACCGAGGTCGCGCCGGCCATCAGGCCGACGCCGGCCAGCAGGGCGGTGGTCGGCCCGCCGGGCGGCGAGACGAACGGTCCGACGGCGAACACCGCGCCGCCGGCGATGAAGCAGCCGATCACCGCCATGAACACGCCGAACAGCGCCCCCAGCACGCCCATCAGCATCGGCAGCAGGATGAGGATGTCGATCGCGCCCAGGCCCAGCACCGCGAACACCGCCGAGGCGGCGGCCGAGGGGTTCTTGGTCTCCTCCCAGCGCTTGAGGCCGGCCTCGGCCCGCAGCTCGCGGGCCAGGCGTTCGGGATCGCCGAGGGCGGCGGTCAGCTCGGCCTCGCCGCGGCCCTCGGCCAGGCCGTCGTTGAAGTGGCTTTCATAGTCGGCGGTCAGGTCGGTGATCGCCGTGGCCGGCAGGCCGGCCAGGCCGCGACGCAGGCGGCTCATGAATTCGACGCGGGTCATGCCGCGGCTCCCAGGATGTCGTCGACCGCCTGGGTGAAGGCGGCCCATTCGCTCTTCTGAGCGATGAAGCTGGCCCGACCGGCGTCGGTCAGGCGGTAATATTTGCGCGGCGGGCCGCTCTGGGATTCGACCAGATACGTCTCCACCAGCCCGTCCGTCTGCATGCGGCGCATCAGCGGATAGATGGTGCCTTCCCCCATATCGATGTCCTTCGCGAGCTGGCTGGCGATCTCGTAGGCGTAGCTGTCGGCGCGCGACAGCAGGGCCAGCACGCAGAGCGCCAGCACGCCTTTCTTCAGTTGAATTTCAATGGCTTCCGGCACGGTGTCCTGATCCCAGTTTCGAGACCCTTCTATCGCATGATACTGAGCAATGCAAGGTAGCTGTTCACGCACGATAGCGTTTCGCATAACAACGTGCGCAAACGCCTTGCCGCTAAAGGCTGGCGGTTGGCGCGACACGGCGCGTTCCGCTTGCCTCAGGCGCTTGGCAACCGCGGACGATGCGCGTATGCACGCCGACGACCGGCCGAAGGTGCGGGGGTGGTGTTTCGGCTCAACGGGAGTCGACGGCGCGGCCCCGCATCGACGGTCGCATGCAGCATGTCGGCGCGGCGTGGCGTGAAATCGACGCCAAATCGCCGCCGAAACGGGCCGTGAGGGATATGAAGGCGCAATTTCAGGGGATGCGGCGGATGTTGGCGGCTAGCGCCGTTCTCGTCGCCACGACGGCGTTCGCGGGGCTGGCCCTCGCTCAAGACAGGCTGGGGCAGCCGACCCCCGGGGCGATTGATCTGCAGCCGGCGGCGTCGGTGCTGAAGCACGACGTGATCTGGTTCCACCAGTGGATCCTGATGCCGATCATCACGGCCATCACCCTGCTGGTGCTCGGCCTGATCATCTACATCGTGTTGCGCTTCAACAAGAAGGCCAACCCGATCCCGGCCAAGTTCAGCCACAACACCACCATCGAGATCATCTGGACCGTCGTCCCGGTGATCATCCTGATGATCATCGCCATCTTCTCGTTCCGGCTGCTGTTCGCCTATAACGACATGCCCAAGCCGTACATGACGGTGAAGGCCACCGGCTATCAGTGGTACTGGGGCTACGAATATCCCGACCAGAAGATCAGCGAGATCACCTCGGTGGTCCTGCCGGAGGAAGAAGCCAAGGCCAAGGGCGTGCCCTTCCGTCTGGCCGCCACCGAGCCGATGGTCGTTCCCGTGCACCAGGTGGTGCGGGTGCAGGTCACCGGCGCCGACGTCATCCACTCGTTCGGCCTGCCGGCCTTCGGCCTGAAGACCGACGCCATTCCGGGCCGCCTCAACGAGACCTGGTTCAACGCCGAGAAGATCGGCACCTATTACGGCCAGTGCTCGGAGCTGTGCGGCGTCGACCACGCCTTCATGCCGATCGAGATCAAGGTCGTCAGCCAGGCCGACTTCGACGCCTGGGTGAAGGCCAAGACCGCCCCGCCGGCGGCCCCCGCCGCGACGACCGCGGCCGCGGCGCCCGCCGCCGTCACGCCGGCCTCGGCCCCGGCCGCCCCCGCAGCTGCTCCGGTGGCGGCTCCCGCCGCCCCGGCCGTCTAATAGAATTGCAGGAACAGAGTCCGATGGCTCACGCCGCTGATTCCCACACCACCGATGTCCACCACGACGAGCGCCCGCCGTTCTTCCAGCGCTGGTTCTTCTCGACCAACCACAAGGACATCGGCACCCTCTACATCCTGTTCGCCATCATGGCCGGGCTGGTCGGCGGCGCCCTGTCCGGGCTGATCCGCTGGGAGCTGGCCGAGCCGGGCATCCAGATCTTCGGCCCCAACTCGTCGATCCATCTGCTGGGCCTCGTCGAGCAGTCCAAGCACGGCTACAACGCCGTGGTCACCGCCCACGCCCTGATCATGATCTTCTTCATGGTCATGCCGGCGATGATCGGCGGGTTCGGCAACTGGTTCGTGCCGATCATGATCGGCGCGCCGGACATGGCCTTCCCGCGGATGAACAACGTCTCGTTCTGGCTGCTGGTCGCCGCCTGGTGCCTGCTGCTGACCTCGATGTTCGTCGACGGCGGCCCGGGCCGCGGCTTTGGCGGCGGCTGGACGATCTATCCGCCGCTGTCGACCACCGGCCACACCGGCCCGGCGATGGACCTGGCGATCCTGGCCCTCCACCTGGCCGGCGCCAGCTCGATCCTCGGGGCCATCAACTTCATCACCACCATCTTCAACATGCGCGCCCCGGGGATGACCATTCACCGCATGCCGCTGTTCGCCTGGTCGGTGCTGATCACCGCCTTCCTGCTGCTGCTGTCGCTGCCCGTCCTGGCCGGCGCCATCACCATGCTGCTGACCGACCGCAACTTCGGCACCCACTTCTTCGACCCGACGGCCGGCGGCGACCCGGTGATGTTCCAGCACCTGTTCTGGTTCTTCGGTCACCCGGAAGTCTACATCCTGATCCTGCCCGGGTTCGGCATGATCAGCCACATCGTCTCGACCTTCTCGAAGAAGCCGATCTTCGGCTATCTGGCCATGGCCTACGCCATGGTGGCCATCGGCTTCGTCGGCTTCATCGTCTGGGCCCACCACATGTACACCGTGGGCATGAGCATCAATCTGCGGGCCTATTTCGTGGCCGCGACGATGGTCATCGCCGTGCCGACCGGGGTGAAGATCTTCTCCTGGATCGCCACCATGTGGGGCGGCTCGATCAGCTTCAAGACCCCGATGCTGTGGGCGATCGGCTTCATCTTCCTGTTCACCGTCGGCGGCGTCACCGGCGTGGTGCTGGCGAATGCCGGCGTCGACTATTCGCTGCACAACACCTATTACGTGATCGCGCACTTCCATTACGTGCTGTCGCTGGGCGCGGTGTTCGGCATGTTCGCCGGCTTCTACTACTGGATCGGCAAGATGTCGGGCCGGCAGTATCCGGAGTGGGCGGCCCAGATCCACTTCTGGGTGACCTTCATTGCGGTGAACCTGACGTTCTTCCCGATGCATTTCTCGGGACTGGCCGGCATGCCGCGCCATTACGTCGACTATCCCGACGCGATGTCGCACTGGAACTACATCTCCTCGATCGGCGCCTTCCTCTCGTTCGGCGCGACGATCTTCTGGCTGGTCTTCGTGGTCTTCGGGACCCTGATGTTCGGTCGCAAGGTCGGCGCCAACTACTGGGGCGAGGGTGCGACGACGCTGGAATGGACGGTGCCTTCGCCGCCACCGTTCCACACGTTCGAGGAACTGCCGCACATCTCGCCGACGGCGCATCACTAGGAACGGAGCGGAGGCGCCCCAAGAAGGCGCCTTCGCCTTGAAAGGCACATGAGCGACACCGCGCACACTCTCACGGCCAGCATCGGCAGCGCTGTCGCGCCCGCGCGCGTGCGCGACTATATCGACCTGCTGAAGCCGCGCGTGATGACGCTGGTGGTGTTCACCGGCTGGATCGGCCTGGTGATCGCCCCGACGCATGTCCATCCGTTCAAGGCGGCGCTGGCGGTGCTGGCGATTGCGCTGGGCTCCGGCGCGGCTGGCGCCATCAACATGTGGTACGAGCGCGACCTTGATGCCCTGATGGCGCGCACGCGCAACCGCCCGCTGCCGGCCGGTCGGGTCGCACCGGACGATGCGCTCGGCCTCGGCGTGCTGCTGTCGATCTTCTCGGTGCTGCTGATGGCGGTGGCCACCAACTTCGTGGCGGCCGCGTTGCTGGCCGCGGCGATTCTGTTCTACGTGTTCGTGTACACGATCTGGCTGAAGCGCCGGACGCCGCAGAACATCGTGATCGGTGGCGCGGCCGGCGCCTTCCCGCCGATGATCGGCTGGGCCGCCGCGACCGGCGACGTGTCTGCGGTCGGTATCGCGCTCTTCCTGCTGGTCTTCCTGTGGACGCCGCCGCATTTCTGGGCACTCGCGCTCT
>JAQGIN010000517.1 GCA_028291125.1 Caulobacter sp. | reverse complement strand
GGCGTAGATTTCGATGGCGACGCCGTCGGCCATGCGGCTTTCCTGGTGCGCGGCCGAGCGGGCGGCGGCCTTGCGGGTCTGGCGGGCGGCCAGGGCGGTCTGGGCGGCCTCCAGGGCGGCGGCGTCGGGACCGACCCTCAGGGTTCCGGCGTCGGCGTCGAGGATCAGGCTGGCCCCGTCCGACACCGTCAGCAGCTCGGCCCCGACCGCGACCACGGCCGGCAGGCCCATGGCGGCGGCGAGGATGGCGACGTGCGAGGTCGGCCCGCCCTTGGCGACCACCAGGCCGCCCAGCCGCGCAGCGTCCAGGCCCATCAGCTGCGAGGGCAGCAGTTCGTCGGCCAGCAGGATGGCGCCGGGCGGCGGGACGCCGGCCTCGTCGGCCTCGCCGCCCCCCTCTTCCTTGGCGAGGGCCCGAAGCACCTGGCGCTCGAGGTCGATCAGGTCGTCGACGCGCTCGGCCATCCGCCGGTCGCCCAGGCCGCGCAGGGCCTCGACATGGCCGCCGACGGCGCCGCGCCAGCCGAAGCCCGCGCCCTTGCCGTCGTCGATCAGCCGGCGGGCGCCGGCCTCCAGTTCGGGGTCGCGCAGGAAGGCCAGATGGGCGGCGAGGATCGAGCGTCGGGCCGGGTCGCCGGACTCGGCGGCGACGATCAATCGCGCGGCGACGGCGTCGAGGGCGGCGGTCAGGGCGGCCTGTTCCAGGTCGATCCCGCGCCCGGCCTCGGCCACGACGATCTCGGCGGCGGCCAGGCGCACGGCCGGGCCGATGGCCAGGCCCGGAGCGGCCATCACCCCGCGCAGCAGGCCGACGCCGCCGACCAGGACCGGGGCGGTAGGTTCGGCGACGGAGGTTTCCACCGGCGGCGGGCCGTCCTCGCCCATGCCGCCGGCGATCAGGGCGGCGACGGCCTCGACCGCCTCGCGGGCGTCGGGGCCGCGGGCGACCAGGGCGATGGCGTCGCCGTGGCGGACGGCCAGGGCCATCAGCGCCACCGGGCTCTTGGCGCTGGCCCGGCGGGCCCCGGCGACGATCGTCAGCTCGGCGGCGAAGGCCCCGGCCAGGGCGGCGACGCGGGCGGCGGGGCGGGCGTGCAGGCCGTGCCTCAACGGAACCGTCAGCTCACGGATGACTTCGTCGCCGGTGGTCGCTTCGAGCACGGCCTGGGTCCCGACCGGGACCAGCTCCATCAGGAAATCGCCGACCGCCACCTCGCGATCCTGGTGGCGACGGACGATCTCGAAGGCGCCGCCGTTGGTGACGACGATCGGGGTGATCAGGCTGCGGGCCTTGCGGGCCAGAAAATCGAGGTCGAAGCCGATCAGCGGTTCGCCGGCCTTCACCGCCTGGCCGTCGGCGACATGGACGGTGAAACCCTCGCCGCCGAGGCCGACGGTGTCGAGCCCGACATGCATCAGGATCTCGGCGCCGCCGGCGGTGCGCAGGCTGACGGCGTGGCCGGTGGGGGGGACCGAGATCACCGTGGCGTCGCAGGGGGCGTGCAGGGTGTCGCCGGTCGGGTCGATGGCCAGGCCGTCGCCCAGCATGCGCTCGGCGAACACCGCGTCGGGGGTCTCGTCGAGCGGGGCGCTCCAGCCCTTCATCGGCGCGGTGAGGATCAGCTTGCTCATCGCCCGGCCCCCGGGGTCAGCGTCACCCGATCGAGCGCCCAGGTCGGATCGACGCTCCTGGCCGTGAAGGCCAGGCACAGGTCGTGGCGGCCGGGCCGCGCGGCGAGGACGCCCGTGAGGGTCGACAGGGCCGGGTTGTCGGCCGCGGCGCCGAGCGGCAGCACCGCGATCCGCTCGCCGTCGCAGCGGTCGAGCCGCACCTCCAGCTCGCCCTCCGGCGTGGCCGGAGTCCGCAGCGCGATCTTGGCCTTGTCGGCCCCGACCTGGAAGTTGAACGGGACCTGGCCGACCCGGGCGGTCAGGCGCGTGCCGCGCGACAGGTCGGCGTCGGTCCACAGCCAGCAGGGATTGAACAGATCGATCAGGAACACGGCGCGCTCGCCGGTCGCCGGGGCGTCGTCCTCCAGCGACAGGGTCAGTTTGTCGGTGCAGGCCTTCAGCTGGTGGCTGGTGCGGGTCAGCAGGGCGGCGGGGTCGACGGCGACGGCGCGGGCGCGGCCCAGCGGCTGCCCGTCGACGAAGGTCCGGGCTCGCAACGCCGTGCCGGCCTTCAGCGTCAGGGGCGCGGCGTAGAGCGGCGAGGCGGTCGTCGGCTCGGCTCCATCGGTCGTATAGCGGATCTCGCCGACCGGCAGGCCGGCGGCCAAGGTCGCCGACAGCTGGCCGCCAGCCGCCGCCGCCAGGGTCGCCTCGGGCTCGAACGGCACGGCGTCGGCGGCGACGCCCAGGGCCTTCAGCCGGACGAACTCGGCCGGCAGGCGGCGAGCGAAGTCGGGCCAGTCGGACGCGGCCTTCGGCGACCAGCCGCGCTCGGCGACGGCGGCCAGGCGCGGGAAGATCATCCGTTCCAGCCGCTGGTCGGTGCGCATGTGCTCGGTCCAGGCGTTGGCCTGCAGGCCCAGAATGTGGGTGCGCTCGGCCTCGGTCAGAGCCGCCGGAGCCGGGTCGAAATCATAGACGTCCTTGAGGCTGACCACCCGGCCGCGCCCCGGCGGCTCGTCGGCCGAGGCGCTCTGGCGGTTGTCGAGATAGAGCAGCGGCGCCGGCGACAGCACCGTGTCGTGGCCGGCCTTGGCGGCGGCCACCGCCCCGTCGACGCCGCGCCACGACATCACCGTGGCGTCGGCCGCCAGGCCGCCCTCGAGGATCTCGTCCCAGCCGATCAGCCGCCGGCCGCGGGCGTTCAGATGATGCTCGATCCGCTGGATGAACCAGCTTTGCAAGGCGTGCTCGTCGGCGACGCCCAGGGCCTTCATCTTGGCCTGAATGACCGGGCTGGCCTTCCACTGGTCCTTCACCGCCTCGTCGCCGCCGACATGGATATAGCGGCCGGGGAACAGGGCCATGACCTCGTCCAGCACGTCCCGCAGGAAGCCGAAGGTCGCGTCGTCGACATTGTAGAGATAGGGATAGACGCCCCAGTCAGACATCGGATCGGTCGGCGCGGCGCCGCTGACGCCGAGCTTGGGATAGGCGGTGATCGGGGCCAGGGCGTGGCCCGGCATCTCGATCTCCGGCACGATGGTGATGTTGCGGGCCGCCGCGTAGGCGACCAGGGCGCGGACCTGGTCCTGGCTGTAGAAGCCCCCGTATCGGATCGCCTTCCCGGTCTTCGGATCGCGCCCCGCCGCCCCGGCCGGCACCCGCCAGGCGCCCACTTCCGTCAGGCGCGGATACGTCTTGATCTCCAGCCGCCAGCCCTGGTCGTCGACCAGGTGCCAGTGCAGGACGTTGAGCTTGTGGGCGGCCATGGCGTCGATGATCGCGCGCAGGGTGGCGGGGTCCTGGTAGTGGCGGGCGGAGTCGACCATCAGGCCGCGCCAGGCGAAGCG
>JAQGIN010000489.1 GCA_028291125.1 Caulobacter sp. | reverse complement strand
GCGGGGGCGGCGGCGACCGCCGGCTTGGCGACCGGCGCGGGGGCCGGGGTCGGGGCCGGAGCAGGTTTGGCGGCCACGGGGGCCGGCGCGGGTTTGGCGGCGATCAGGCCGTTCTTTTCCAACCACTTTTTGATGTCGTTCAGAATCACGTCGGTCCCCGGTTCGTTGACTAGCCAATGGGCGTTGCTGGGATATTCAAGATACTCGCCGCCGCCCGCCGCGTACTTGCCGCCGACAAGGCGGAGATCTTCGACAGGCGTGGTGCGGTCCCGCAGGCCGGCGGTCACCAGCACCGGAACGGTGATCTTGGCGGCGTCGACATGGGCGGTCTGGTTGGGATCCTTGTCCGGCCAGGCCAGATTGGCCAGGGCAAGACCCGAATCGTGAACGGTGGTCGCGTAGATGGCGTCGTGGCGCGCGGCCGGCACGGCGTTGAGCACGCCCCACCGGAAGCCGGTCTTCCAGATCTTCGCCGCCCGGGTTTCGGGCTTGGACATCACCGCGATGTTGAGGAAGGTGAACACCGGCGACAGCTTGGGCTTGCCGCGGGCGTCGGCCGGCGAGGCGGGCGCCCACAGCACGATGGCCGAGGTCAGGCCGGCCTCGGCCAGTTTCTGGGCCAGCAAGCCGCCCATCGAATGGCCGAACACGATCGGCTTGTCGCCGGTCTCGCGGGCCAGGGCCTTGGCCCAGCCGGCGGCCTCGGCCAGGTAGTCGGCCAGCGACAGCCCGGCCAGGCTGGCCGGCGGCGGTCCGACGGTGCGCTGGTCGGGGCTGAGGGTGGGGGTCTCGACGCGGAAGCCCGACGACCGCAGGCTGTCGGCCACCGCGCTCCAGCTGTCGCCGGCGGCTCCGAACCCATGGATCATCAAGATCGCCTTGGTCACCCCTAGAGATCCCGTTCCGGAGCCGTCCGCCAGTCGCCCCGCGCGAACCGGTCGAACGTCCTGGCCACCTGTTCGTAGACGGCGCGCTTGAAGGGTACGATCAGTTCGGGGGTTTCGTCGAGAGCGGCCCACCTCCAGGCGTCGAACTCGACCTGATCATGCGCGGTCAGATTGATTTCCGACTCCTCGCCGACGAAGCCGAAGGCGAACCACACCTGCTTCTGACCCTTCCAGCCGCGGGCGATCTGCTTGGAGGCGATCTCGGGCGGGAAGTCGTAGACGATCCAGTCCTCGGTGCGGGCCAGCGGCGTCACCGACCGCACCCCGGTCTCCTCGTACAGTTCGCGAATCGCCGCCGCCGCGAGGTCCTCGCCGCGATCGACCCCGCCCTGCGGGAACTGCCAGTTGTAGGGGCCCGGCTGGCCATGGCGGCGGCCCAGCCAGACGCGGCCGTCGGGATGGAACAGCACGATACCGACATTGGGCCGATGCTGGGGATGCCGCTCGTCGCTCACGCCTGGGGAATCCGTCAATGTCGGGCCAGGGCCGAGGCGGGGGCCAGTTGCAGGCCGCGGCTGGTCAGCCCCGCCGCCCAGGTCCGCACCTGGGCGATGGTCACCGGATAGGCGAAGCCCGAGCCCAGCACCTGGCCGCGGGCGGCGGCGTTGATCTCCAGCGTGCGCAGCTGGCCGTCGATGGCCGAGGCCGACAGCTCGTCGTCGATGATGCGGTCGGCCGAGGCGCGCGGGATCGGGCCGGGGCGGCGGGCGGCCTGGCCGTCGTCGATGAACGCCAGGCCGCGGGCCTTCAGCGCCGTCTGGAAGGTGGTCATGGCCGTATCGGAGGCCAGGAAGCGCGAGCCCCGATAGTTGGTCAGGCCGAAATAGCCGCTGGTCCGCGACATCAGCCATTCCAGCTTGCGGACCGTGTCGGCGGGCGGGTTGGCGGCGATCAGGGTGTAGGGGCCGGGGTCGTTGGCCGGATAGTCGTTGGGCTCCATCGGCGTTTCCAGCAGCACCTCGTGGCCGTGGGCGCGGGCCAGATCGATCCAGCCCTGCAGGCCCTCGGCATAGGGGGCGAAGGACAGGGTGATCTCCGGCGGCAGGGTCTCGATGGCGGCGCGGGTGGTCTGGGAATTGAGCCCCAGCCCGCCGATCACCAGGGCGACGCGCGGGCGACCGTTGGCGGTGAACGGGCGGGCATAGGCCTGGGCCGCGGTGCGGCCGTCGGCGGCGATGATCGGCAGCGGTCCTCCCCCGGGGCCGGGCGCGCTGAGGCCGGCCAGGGGCGCGGCCGGCAGGGCGGGTCCGGACGGAAGCGCGCCGGCCGGGGCGGCGAAGCCGCCGGGCAGGGTGATCAGCGCCTCCTGCGAGGCCGGCGCTCCGATCGGCTGGGTGGACAGGGTGAAGACCTCGGGGGTCAGGGGGGCCTCGCCGGCCCCCTCGCCGACCAGGGCCTCGCGCCAGCCCTCGGGAGCGTTCTGGGTGGCGCCGATCTTGGTCAGGGCCACGCGCAGGGTTGGCGCGCCGGCCGCGGGATCGCCGGTCACCGCCACCAGCACCGCCAGGGCGGCGAGGAACAGGAAGGCCGCGCCGCTGGCGCCGATGAAGGGATTGGTCGCCGCCGCCATCAGCCGGGCGGTCCGCGCGCTCCCCCGGCCGAGCGCGGGCGACGCGGCGGCGTAGGCGGGCTTACGGGAAAACTTGGCGGCCATATCGACCCCTTACCCGCCAAGCTTCGAAAATAGGGTTAACGCGCCGCGACCGGCGATCCCTCGTCCGCCGACGGGCGGGGACGAGGGACGCGCCGGACTTTCTATTGCGGGCTCTTCAGCTTGCCGTTCGCCGCGGCCTTGGCGGTGACCTCGGCGATCTTGGCGGCGGGCTTGGGCAGCTTGACCACGGCCTCGACCGAACCGGCCTTCAGCACGGCGATGGCGCGCTCCAGCTGGAAGTCGCCCTTCTTGTCGTCGAAGCCCGTGGGCGGGGCCTCGGCCGGGGTGTGGACGCCCTTGCGCGACTTGCCCTCTTCGGAATTGAGGGCGTTCTTGAAGCTGGCCTCGCTGAACCACACCCGGTTGGCGATGTCCTGGGCCTGGTCGCGGGTCTGGGCCACTTCCAGGTCCGGTTCGATGCCGGTCTTCTGGATCGAGCCGCCCGACGGCGTGTAGTAGCGCGCCGTGGTCAGCTTGACCGCGCCGTCGGCCCCGCCGCGCAGCGGGATGACGGTCTGCACCGAGCCCTTGCCGAAGCTGGTGATGCCGACGATCTCGGCGCGGTGGCGGTCCTTCAGGGCGCCGGCGACGATTTCGGCCGCGGACGCGGAACCCTGGTTGATCAGCACCACCATCGGCAGGCCGTTCAGCAGGTCGCCGGGGCGGGCGTTGTAGCGCTGGATGTCGCGCGGATTGCGGCCGCGTTGGCTGACCACCTCGCCGCCGTCCAGGAACACGTCCGAGACGCCGACCGCCTGGTCGAGCAGGCCGCCGGGATTGTTGCGCAGGTCGAAGATCAGACCCTTCATGTGCGGGTTCTTGGCGCGCAGGTCGCCGATCGCCGCGGTCAGGGCGTCGGTGGCCTTTTCGTTGAAGCCCGGCAGGCGCACATAGCCGTAGTCGCCTTCCATCTTGGCGATGGCGGCCTTGGGCTTGATGATCTCGCGCACCAGCTTGACGTCGAACGGGTCGGTCTTGTCGCGGGCGATGGTCAGGTTGACCGCCTCGCCCGGCGCGCCGCGCATCTGCTTGACCGCGTCGCTGACCGTCAGGCCCAGCACGCTCTGGCCGTTGACGGCGGTGATGTAGTCGCCGGCCAGGATGCCGGCCCGCGAGGCCGGGGTGTCGTCCATCGGCGAGATCACCTTGACCACGCCGTCCTCGCTGGTCACCTCGATGCCCAGGCCGCCGTATTCGCCGCGGGTGGTGTCCTGCATGTCCTCGAAGCTATCGGGCGACAAATAGCCCGAATGCGGGTCGAGGCTGGTCAGCATGCCGTCGAGGGCGGCCTCGATCAGCTTCTTGTCGTCGACCTCGGTGACATACTGGCTCTCGACCGTGCTGAGCACGTCACCGAACAGCTCCAGCATCTTGTAGGTCTTGGCCTTGGGCTGGATCGTCGCCTGGGCGATGGGGCTGACATAGGCCATGGTCCCCGCGCCGAGGACGAAGGCGGAAACGCCAATGAGCAGGTACTTACGCATGTGGCCTGAAAGGCTCCTTCGCGACGCTACGCGCCGCCCTGATAAAATTTAGCCCCGTCCAACCCCGGTCAGACTACGGTCATAGCCCATAATTGCTGAAAAAGCTGTCTACCGCGAGCCCTGCTTCAACCAACGCTCCGGATCGGCCGGGGCGCCTCTTTCTCGGACCTCGAGATAAAGATCCTGATCGCTCTGCGCGCGATCCGACATGCGGCCAATCGGCGCGCCCGCCGCCACCGTCTGGCCAGGCGACACCGAAACCTGGTCGAGGCCGGCGATCACCAGGTGATAGGCGCCCTGCGAACGCAGGACCAGCACCACGCCCCAGCCGCTCAGCGCTCCGACATAGTCGACGGTTCCGGCCGCCGGACTGGTCACCGTCTGGCCGTTGGCGGCGCGGATCGACAGGCCCTCGGCGCGGCCGCCGGCCGGCAGGGCCTGGCCGAAACGGCGGACGATCGGGCCGGGCGCGGGGCGGGTCAGCACCAGTGGGCCGGTGGCGGCCGCGGCGGCCAGGCCGTCGGTTAGGGTTCCCAGGGTGCGGCTTTCCGAATTCAGGGTCAGGGCGTCCTGGGCGTAGGCGCGCTCGAGCTGGGTCTTTTCGAGAATCATCCGTTCCAGCTCGCCCTTGCGGTCGGCGACCACGCTCTCGGCGGTGAACAGGTCCTCGGAGGCGGCGGCGGCCTGGCGGCGCAGCACGCCGATGCTCCGCGCCTGGGCGGCGTAGGTGGCGGCGCGGCGCTGCAGTTCCGGGGTCATGGCGCGGATCAGGATCGCCGCCCGCACCGCGTCGCGGGCGTCGCGCGGGCTGACCAGCAGGGCCGGCGGCGGGTTGCGGCGGAACAGCTGCAGGGCCGACAGCAGCCGGGCCAGGCGATGGCGGTCGCGGCCCAGCTCGCCGACCAGCGCCGCCTCGCGGGCGTTGAGGGCCTCCAGCCGGGCGCGCTTCTGGTCGACGGCCTGGCCCGCGGTCCCGCGCGCCTGGCCCACCCGGGCCAGCTGGCCGCGCAGCGCCTCGATCTGCCGGCGGGTGTCGGCGGCCGACCGTAGGTCGCGGGCGCGCTGATTGACCTGGGCCAGGCCGACGCCGGCTGGGATCAGGATCAGGGCGAGGGCGACGAACGGGGCGGCGCGGCGAAGCATGGCGGCCCTCTAGTGCCTCAATCGCGATGATAGGGCGAGCCCGCCAGGATGGTGGCGGCGCGATAAACCTGTTCGGCCAGCATGGCCCGGGCCAGGGCGTGCGGCCAGGTCTGGGGCCCGAAGGCTATGGTCTCGTGGGCGGCGGCCAGGATCGACGGGTCCAGGCCGTCGGCGCCGCCGATGAGGAAAACCAGCTTGCGGGTCCCGTCGTCGCGCAGCCGGGCCAGGTGCGTCGCGAAGGCCCGCGAAGCGCTGACCTTGCCGTGCTCGTCGCAGGCGATGACGTGGGCGCCCTCGAGATGCGGCCGCAGCACCTCGGCCTCGGCCGCCTTGCCGGGTTTGCGGGCCTCGACCTCGACGATCTCCACCGGCCCCAGCGCCAAGGCCCGCCCGGCCGCGGTGGCGCGGGCGGCGTAGTCCTGGGCCAGTTGGGCCTCGGCCATGCGGCCGAGCCTACCGACGGTGAGCAGGGTGATCTTCATGGGCGCGGGCTGAAATCCTTGTCCTTCGGCAGGCTCAGGACGAGGATTTCACGATCGACCGCGTCAAAGTCGCCCTCATCCTGAGCTTGTCGAAGGACGAGGGCGTCAGCTCAGTTGGCGGTGGAGGCGATGCGGTGTGGCGCGTCGACGGCCCAGATCTTCTCGATATTGTAGAACGAGCGGACTTCCGGCCGGAACAGGTGAACGACGACGTCGCCGGCGTCGATCAGCACCCAGTCGCAGTGCGGCAGGCCTTCGACCCGCGCCTTGCCGAAGCCTTGTTCCTTCAGGGCGCGGACCAGGTGATCGGCCAAAGCGCCGACGTGACGGTGCGAGCGGCCGGACGCCACGATCAGGCTGTCGGCGACCGAACTCTTGTCCTTCAGGTCGATATAGACAACGTCCTGGGCCTTGTCGTCGTCCAGGCGGGAGAGGATCAGGGTCTCCAGCGCCTTGATGCTGACGTCGAGCGCCTGGTTCTTGTCCTCGGTGGAAAGATCGGTGGAGACCGGTCCTTCCTGCGCACGGGGCGCGGTGTCGCTACGCAGCGGAATGCTCCTTGTTGGCTTCGCGCAATAGCTCCCATAGCACGGATGGCGCGGAAAGGTGAGGGGGAACGTGCGGACGTCGGAGTCGCGGGCCCTAGACGCCGCGATGCAGCCGCTCGCGCAGGGCCGTGGACGAGGCGAAGTTCAGCGGTCCGGTCAGATAGACCCAGGCCGGGGCGGTGGCGTAGGGCAGGGTGGCGGCGGCCCCCGACGGCCAGCGGGCGTGGGCGAAGCGACGGGCGGCCGGCGACGAGCGAGCCTTCAGCGCCGCCCAGGGCCGCGAGATCACCGCCACCGGCATCTCGCGCATGATCTGGGTCCAGCCCCGCCAGCGATGGAAGCTGGCCAGGCTGTCGGCCCCCATGATCCAGACGAACTTGACCCGCGGATAGCGGGCCTTGAGCACCCGCAGGGTGTCGATGGTGTAGTGCGAGCCCAGCCGGGTCTCGGCGTCGGAGACGATCATCCCCGGGCCTCGGGCCCGCGAGCGGGCGTTGTCCAGGCGGGTCGGCAAGGGGGCGGTCTCGGCGGTCGACTTCAGCGGGTTCTGCGGCGACACCAGCCAGATCACCTTGTCCAGCTTCAGCCGGCGCATGGCGGTTTCGGCCACGTGGGCGTGACCCTCGTGCGCCGGGTTGAACGAGCCGCCGAACAGCCCGACGCGCATGCCCGGCTCCAGATGGAGCCCGAGACGCTGCGCGTTGGGCCGGCCGGCCTCAGGGACGAGTCTGGCCGGTCCCGCGAACCACATATTTGAACGTTGTCAGCTGCTCGGCCCCAACCGGACCGCGGGCGTGAAGTCTGTCGGTGGCGATGCCGATCTCGGCCCC
>JAQGIN010000479.1 GCA_028291125.1 Caulobacter sp. | reverse complement strand
AGCCGCCCCCAGCGGCCCGGGTCTGGCCGCCGAGGTCTGGAGCCCCGAGCGCGTCGCCGCCCTGCGGGCCGAGGGCCGGCCGGTGATGGTCGACTTCACCGCCGCCTGGTGCGTCACCTGTCAGGTCAACGAGAAGGTGGCCCTGTCGGGGGCCGGCGTCGCCAAGACCTTCGCCGCGACCAAGGCGGTCTATCTGAAGGCCGACTGGACCAACCGCGACGCCAAGATCGCCGCCGCCCTCGCCGAGCACGGCCGGGCGGGGGTGCCGCTCTATCTGGTCTATCCGGCCAAGGGCGGGGCGCCGGCAGTCCTGCCGCAACTGCTGACCGAGGGCATGGTGATCGAGGCGATCGAAAAGGCCGCGGCCTCTTAAGCCCGAACGCCGTTCGGTGTAGGATGGGGGTCCCGCGCTGATCGCGAAAGGAGTCCCGTCATGCCGGTCACCCGTCGTCTCGTCGCCGCCGCCCTGCCGCTCGCGACCCTTCTGCCCGGCCTCGCCCACGCCGCCCCGGCCCCGGCCTTCACCGCCGTCGACATCGACGGCAAGCCCCGTTCCCTGGCCGAATTCAAGGGCAAGGTGGTGGTCGTGGAGTTCGTCAACGAGGGCTGTCCCTATGTGCGCAAGCACTATTCGGGCAATATGCAGGGCCTGCAGCGGGCCGCCCGGGCCGACGGCGTGGTCTGGCTGACCGTCGCCTCGTCGGCGCCCGGCAAGCAGGGCTATTTCCCCGACGGCGCGGCCGCCAAGCGCTGGATGGCCGACAAGGGCGCCCAGCCCACCACCCTGCTGCTCGATCCGGAAAGCCGCGTCGCCACCGCCTACCAGGCCAAGACCACGCCGCACATGTACGTCATCGATCGCAGCGGGGCCCTGGTCTATCAGGGGGCCATCGACGACAAGCCCACCCCCAGGGTCGAGGACCTGCCCACCGCCAAGAACTATGTGCGGGCGGCGCTGAACGACCTGAAGGCCGGCCGGCCGGTGGCCGAGCCCCGCACCCAGCCCTATGGCTGCGCCCTGAAGTACAAGGACGCTTAAAACCTCATAGGCGCCAATGACGCGGCGGCGCGCGTTTGCTAAGCCCGGGGCGATCTCGCCAAGGAGCACGCGCATGGCCGACCTCGACGCCGCCTGGACCCGCCTCGACGCCGCCGCCAAGGACGCCGGCGGCCGCCGGATCGTCGAGATGTTCGCGGCCGAGCCCGAGCGGCTGGACCGCCTGAGCCTCGACATCGCCGGCCTGCACCTGGACCTATCGAAACAGGCCTGGACGCTGGATGGCCTCGACGCCGCCCTGGCCCTGGCCCGGGCCGCCGACGTCGAGGGCGCGCGGGCCCAGATGCTGGCCGGCGCGCCGATCAACACCTCCGAGGGCCGGGCGGTGTTGCACGTCGCCCTGCGGGCCCCCGCCGACGCCGTCTATGCCGTCGACGGCGTTCCGGTGATGCCCGAGGTCGAGGCGGTGCGGGCCCGCATGAAGGCCTTCTCCGAAGCGGTGCGGTCCGGCGCGATCAAGGGCGCCACGGGCAAGCCGTTCAAGTCGATCCTGCACATCGGCATCGGCGGCTCCGACCTTGGCCCGCGCCTGCTGTGGGACGCTCTGCGGCCGGTGCGGCCCGACATTGATCTGCGCTTCATCGCCAATGTCGACGGGGCCGAGTTCGTCCTGACCACCGCCGATCTCGATCCCGAACAGACCCTGGTGATCGTCGTCTCCAAGACCTTCACCACCCAGGAGACCCTGACCAACGCCAGCGCCGCCCGGGCCTGGCTGGCCGCCGCCCTCGGCGAGGCCGGGGCCAACCAACATCTGGCGGCGATCTCCACCGCCCTGGACAAGACCGCCGCCTTCGGCGTCGCCGACGACCGGGTGTTCGGCTTCTGGGACTGGGTGGGCGGCCGCTATTCACTGTGGTCGTCGGTCAGCCTGTCGGTGGCCGTCGCCTGCGGCTGGGAGGCGTTCGAGGGCTTCCTGGCCGGAGCCGCCGCCATGGACGCCCATTTCGCGACCGCGCCGCTGGCGGCCAACGCCCCGGTGCTGCTGGCCCTGGCCCAGATCTTCAACCGCAACGGCCTCGACCGCCGGGCCCGTTCGGTGGTGCCCTATTCGCACCGACTGCGCCGCCTGGCCTCGTTCCTCCAGCAGCTGGAGATGGAGAGCAACGGCAAGTCGGTGACCAAGGCCGGCCAGCCGGTGGCCCACGGCACGGCCGCGGCGGTGTTTGGCGACGAGGGCACCAATGTCCAGCACGCCTATTTCCAGGCCATGCACCAGGGCACGGACATCGTGCCGCTGGAGTTCATCGCCCTGGCCGACAGCGACGAGGGCCCGGCCGGCATGCACGCCAAGCTGCTGTCCAACGTCCTGGCCCAGGCCGAGGCGCTGATGGTCGGCCGCTCGGAGGCCGAGGTGCGGGCCGAGCTGACGGCCAAGGGCGTCGCCCCCGACGCCATCGCCGTGCTCGCGCCGCAGCGCACCTTCGCCGGCAATCGTCCGTCCACCACCGTGGTGCT
>JAQGIN010000179.1 GCA_028291125.1 Caulobacter sp. | reverse complement strand
CGGCCAGGCGGGCGACAGCCTCGTCGAGGGACAGGGCCTCGGCCTCGGCCAGCGGCTGGCCGGCCTCGAACAGTTCGAGATAGACCTGCCCTCGCTTGGCGTCGATGCAGGCCGCGATGAGGCCAGGGGCGGCCGTGCTGGCCGCCAGGGCCGGCAGGCTGCCGACGCCGAGGCAGGGGATGTCGAGCGCCAGTGACAGCCCCTTGGCGAAAGCCAGCCCGACGCGCAGGCCGGTGAACGAGCCCGGCCCGACCGTGACGCCGATGCGGTCGAGGTCGGTGAATTGCAGCCCGGCCGCGGCCATCGCCTCTTGCGCCATCGGGGCCAGCCGCTCCTGGTGCCCCCGCGTCATCGGCTCCGACAGGCAGGCCAGCACCCGCCCGCCATCGAGGACGGCGACCGAACAGGCCGGCAGGGCGGTGTCGAGGGCGAGGACGATCACGGGATGGGCTTAGATGATCCAAGCTCCAGGCTCAAACCTCCTCCCCTGTCGCGAAGACGACGGGGGAGGTGGCGCGCGCCGAAGAGCGCGTGACGGAGGGGGCGAGTGGCGGGCACTGCGCTCCCGGCTCGCACCCTCCACCACTTCGTGGTCCCCCTCCCCCGCTTCGCTACGCTACGCAGGGGAGGAGAAGGGGCTCACAGCGCCTGCTCGACCGCGGTCACTTCCGGCACATAGTGTTTCAGCATGTTCTCCACCCCCGAGCGCAGGGTCGCCGAGGAGGACGGGCAGCCGGCGCAGGCGCCCTTCATGTGCAGGAAGACCACCCCGGTCGCCGGGTCGAAGCGGTTGAACAGGATATCGCCGCCGTCCTGGGCCACGGCCGGGCGGATGCGGGTGTCGAGCAGGTCCTTGATCTCGGCGACGATCTGGGCGGTCTCGTCGTCATAGACGCCGTCGGCGTCGTGGCCGGATTCGATGGCGTCGAGCAGCAGCGGCCGGCCGCTGGTGAAGTGGTCCATCACCGCCGCCAGGATCGGGGCCTTCAGGTGCGGCCACTCCGCCTCGCCGGCCTTGGTGACGGTCAGGAAGTCGGGGCCGAAGAACACCCGGGTGACGTCGCCGAGCTGGAACAGCGCCTTGGCCAGCGGCGAGGCCTCGCCCTCCTCCGGCGTCTTGAACTCCCGCGCGCCTTCCCCCAGCACTTCACGGCCGGGCAGGAACTTCAGCACTTCGGGGTTGGGCGTGGTTTCGGTCTGGATGAACATGACGGAGAAATGGACCTCCGGCGCCCCGGCGGCAAGGGGCGGGCCACAAGGTCCGCCGTGACAAAATCGGCGAAACGTGGCGTCCTGATCGAAACAGATGTTTGGAAGGAGGTCGTCATGAGCGACGGCGCGGTGGATCTGAACAGCGACTCCCGGGCCCGGGCCTACGCCACGCCGCTCGAGGACTTCGACGTCGCCGACCCGGCCCTGTTCCAGGCCGACGCCCACTGGCCATGGTTCGAGCGGCTGCGGGCCGAGGACCCGGTCCATTACTGCAAGGCCAGCGAGTGGGGGCCCTACTGGTCGATCACCCGCTACGCCGACATCATGGCGGTCGACACCAACCACCAGGCCTTTTCGTCGGACTCCCACCTGGGCGGCATCACCATCAGGAACTTCGACGAGGACTTCGTCCTGCCGATGTTCATCGCCATGGACCCGCCCAAGCACGACATCCAGCGCAAGACCGTCAGCCCGATCGTCTCGCCGGGCAATCTGGCCAAGCTGGAAGGAGTGATCCGCGAGCGGGTCGGGCTGATCCTCGACGGTCTGCCGATCGGCGAGACCTTCGACTGGGTCGACAAGGTGTCGATCGAGCTGACCACCCAGATGTTGGCCACCCTGTTCGACTTCCCGTGGGAGGAGCGGCGCAAGCTGACCCGCTGGTCGGACGTCGCCACCGCCATCCCCGGCTCCGGCGTCGTCGAGACCGAGGAGCAGCGCCGGGCCGAGCTGCTGGAATGCCTGGAATACTTCACCGGCCTGTGGAACCAGCGGGTCAATGGCGAGGGCGGCGACGACCTGATCTCGATGCTGGCCCATGGCGAGGCCACCCGCGACATGCCGCCGATGGAATATCTGGGCAACATCATCCTGCTGATCGTCGGCGGCAACGACACCACCCGCAATTCGCTGACCGGCGGCCTGTTGGCTCTGAGCCAGAACCCCGACCAGGAGGCCAAGCTGCGGGCCGACCCGTCGCTGATCGTCTCGATGGTGCCGGAGATCATCCGCTGGCAGACGCCACTGGCCTATATGCGCCGCACCGCCGTGCGGGACGTCGACCTGGCCGGCAAGACCATCAAGGCCGGCGACAAGGTGGTGATGTGGTACGTCTCGGGCAATCGCGACGCGGCCGCCATCGACGAACCCAACCGCTTCATCATCGACCGCCCGCGGCCGCGCCAGCACCTGTCGTTCGGCTTCGGCATCCACCGCTGCGTCGGCAACCGCCTGGCCGAGCTGCAGCTGAAGATCGTCTGGGAGGAGATCCTGGCGCGGTTCCCGAAGATCGAGGTGATGGGCGAGCCGAGGCGGGTCTTTTCCAGCTTCGTGAAGGGCTATGAGAGCCTGCCGGTGCGGATTCCCGAGCGGGT
>JAQGIN010000465.1 GCA_028291125.1 Caulobacter sp. | reverse complement strand
ATCACCAGCCGAGACACGCCCTACCCCGCCAAAATCCAGGTCAAATTTTGCGTCGCGTTCGGAGAATGGCTCTCGGCGCGCAAGCCACGGCCTTCTAGCGGCGAGACGGCGCAACGGCAATGTCGCGAAGCGGTCTTTTTCGTCGCGGGCGCGATGTTGACGCCGCGGCCGATCTGGACCTCGGGCCAAGTCGTGCTCATAACCCTAGCCATGAGCCAGCCCTCCGCCCCGTCCTGGAGCGTCGATCCCGCCGACGTCGCCCGCTTCTCGGCCATCGCCGCCGAATGGTGGGATCCCAAGGGCAAGTTCGCGCCGCTGCACGTGTTCAACCCCTGCCGCCTGGCCTTCATCCGCGAGCAGGCCCTGCAGCGCTTCGACCGCGACGCCAACGCCCGGGCGCCGTTCGAGGGCCTGACCCTGCTCGACATCGGCTGCGGCGGCGGCCTGCTGAGCGAGCCGATGCGCCGCCTGGGCTTTTCCGTCACCGCCATCGACGCCTCGGAGCGCAACATCAACACCGCCGCCACCCACGCCGCCGAGCAGGGGTTGGAGATCGGCTACCGCGCCGCCACCGCCGAGCAGCTGCTGGCCGAGGGGGCCGGGCCGTTCGACGTGGTGCTGACCATGGAGGTGATCGAGCACGTCGCCGATCCCGCCGCCTTCCTGCGCGCCTGCGCCGCCCTGCTGGCCCCCGGCGGGCTGATGATCGTCGCCACCCTCAACCGCACGCTGAAGGCCCTGGCCCTGGCCAAGATCGGGGCCGAATACGTGCTGCGCTGGGTGCCCCCCGGCACCCACGACTGGAGCCAGTTCCTCAAGCCCGACGAGCTGCGCGGCTTCCTGGCCGGCGAGCCGGTGGCGGTGCAGGGCCCGTTCGGCGTCGCCTACAACCCGTTCACCGGCCGCTGGGGCCGCTCGCCCGACGTCGACATCAACTACATGATGACGGTGACCAAGGCCTGACGCGGCCCCCTCGTTTCTGAAACGCGGCCACCCACCCTCGCCGGGGGGACGGTGAAAAAGCGAGCAGACTCTGGAAATCTCGCCCTAGGACCCGCCTCGGGCGACGTGTCGCATGGGCCGGAGCGGGCCGCCGCCCTAGGCTGAGGACCTGATTCCCACCTCCCCCGAAGGCCTTCCCATGTCCCTCTCCTTCCTGGTCGGCGCCATCATCGGCTCCGCCGTGTTCATCTTCGCCGGCCGCGCCCCGGCCCAGAAGCTGATCGCCGTCGTCCAGAGCCGGCTTGGCCGCCCCCGCGACTAAAGACGCCCCGGCCCCGCCGCGCCAAGGAACGAAAAGCGCTTCCGATACTTTTACGAGTATCCAGACGCGCCAATCCTGGCGGTCTCAATGCTCCGGAGGCGGATATGTCTATTCTCGCGTGGATAGTGCTCGGCCTGGTGGCCGGGTTCATCGCCAGTAAGCTGGTCAACCGCTCCGGCGGCAGCCTGGTTCTGGACCTGGTGCTCGGCATCGTCGGCGCCGTGGTCGGCGGTTTCTTGTTCAATCAGTTCGGTTCGGCCGGTGTCTCGGGCCTGAACCTCTACAGCCTGCTGGTCGCCGTCATCGGCGCCGTGGTGGTGCTGGTCATCTATCACGCCATCACCGGTCGACGAGCGCTCTAGCCCCGGCGCACCGTCGAAAACCACAACGCCTCCGGCTCGCCGCCGGAGGCGTTCGTGTGTCGGCTGTCCGACTCAGGCGAACCTATGGCCGGCCGGGGCGTTGTACCGGCCAAGATCAACAATCGAAGAGTTCTCGCCATGCGCGTCCATACCAAAGCCATCCTCGTCGCCATCTCGCTCGGCTTCGCGGCCTCGACGGTCGTCGCCACCGCGGCCGAGGCCCAGCAAGGCACGCGCTATCGCGTCCAGGTCTGCAAGAAGACCAAGGGCGGCAAGGGCACCGTCATCGGCGGCCTGACCGGCGGCACGCTCGGCGCCGCCGTCGCCGGCGGCGGCAACAGGACCGAAGGCGCCCTGCTCGGCGGCGTGGTCGGCGCGGTGGCCGGCAACCAGATCGCCAAGAAGAAGAAGTGCCACTACGAGTATCGCTACCGCCGCTAGGCGCGGCGATCTCAGCCGAACTATCGAGGGCGCGTCCGGTCGGGCGCGCCTTTCGTTTGAGCCCCCAAAACAGCCATCATCCCCGCGAAAGCGGGGACCCAGGCGTTTTATCGTCGAGCGCCGGGGTCGCAAAAAAGCCTGGGTCCCCGCTTTCGCGGGGATGATGAGCTGGTGGGGACGATGGGCTCGATGGGGATGACGGGCCGGAGAAATCCCCCCTAATTAATCTCCGTCTTCTTCGGCGGGGCGGGCGGCAGCGGCGCGACCTGGACGCCGTCCTCGACCAGGGCCTTGACCTCGGTCGGCGAGGCCTCGCCATAGATGCCGCGCGCCTCCGACCGGCCCTCGTGGATGTCGCGCGCCTCCTTGGCGAAGGCGTCGCCGACATAGTCGAAATTGTCCTCGACGTGGCGGCGCACCTCGCCCAGGGCGGCGTTCATCATCTCGCGGACCTGGGCCGTCGGCGCGGCGGCGTCGCGTTTCTTGGTCCCGGCCACGGCCGGGGCCATGATCTGTTTCGACACCGTTTGGCTGGCGCAGACCGGGCAGGTGACCAGACCGCGCGCCGCCTGGTCGTCGAAGGCGGCCGACGAGCCGAACCAGCCCTCGAAGGCGTGGGCGTGGTCGCATTGAAGCGCGTACTTGATCATGGGGTGAAGATGGGCCCGATCACGGCCCGACGAAAGCCCGGGCGTTGCTCAGCGCCGGAATGGCGGCGCGGGCCTTGGCCGCCAAGGCCAGGTCGAGGTCGGCGATCAGCACGCCCGGCTCGTCGTGGTCGAGCTTGTCGATCACCTCGCCCCACGGCCCGATCGCCATCGACCGCCCCCAGGTGCCGCGGCCGTCCTCGTGAAAGCCGCCCTGGGCGGGCGCCAGCACGAACGAGCCGGTCTCGATGGCCCGGGCCCGCAGCAGGATCTCCCAGTGCGACTCGCCGGTCGGGCGGGTGAAGGCGGCGGGAACGGTCAGGATCGTCGCTCCGGCCACGGCCAGGGCCCGGTGCAGGGCGGGAAAACGCATGTCGTAGCAGATGGACAGGCCCAGCCGCGCGAACGGGGTGTCGACCACCACCGCCCGGTCGCCGGGCTCGTAGGTCGCCGATTCCCGCGCCGTCTCGCCGGTCGGCAGATCGACGTCGAACATGTGCAGCTTGTCGTAGGTGGCGACCACCGCCCCGGACGGATCGATCAGCGCCTGGCGATTGGCGGCCTTGCCGTCCTCGCGCCGCACCAGGGCCGAGCCGATGTCGATCCACACCGCCAGCTCGCGGGCCAGGTCGCGCAGGCCGGCGACCACCAGGTCATCCTCCAGGCTCGTCAGGGTGGGCAGCAGCAGCGCGCGGTCCTTCTGCAGGACGTTGGTCCCCTCCGGCGTCAGGATCAACGCCGCGCCCTTGGCGGCGGCCTCGCGCACCAACGGCGCCACATGGGCCAGGGCGGCGGCGTGGGTGGCGGGGGTGCGGGTCTGAATCAGGCCGACGCGAAGCGCTCCCATCGGGCTCATGCCTCCAGCAGGGCGTCCAGCTTGCCGGCCCGTTCCAGGCTCATCATGTCGTCGCAGCCGCCGATATGCCGCTCGCCGACGAAGATCTGCGGGAAGGTGACGCCGCCGGAGCGCTCCATCATCTCCTTGCGCAGGGCGGGATCCATGCCCGCGTCGATCTCGGTGAAGTCCGCGCCCTTGTCGTTCAGCAGCTTGATGGCGCGCGTGCAGTAGCCGCAGAACGGACGGGTGTAGATGGTGACCTTGGCCATGGGGGTTCCAGAACAGAAAGCTCGTCGCCGTCTTCATATAGGACGTGCTCGCATTTCCGAAACACGGGCCACCACCGCCAGGCTGA
>JAQGIN010000523.1 GCA_028291125.1 Caulobacter sp. | reverse complement strand
AGCGGATAGGTGCGCTCGACGCGGTTGGAGACGTAGGCGGCGCGGCTGGTCAGGGCCAGGCGCACGGCCTCGTCGACCAGGCTGGGATCGACGAACGGCGCGTCGCCCTTGATCCGCACCACGTGGCTGACCGGACCGGCGGCCTCGGCGCAGCGGGCGATGCGGTCGAGCAGATCCAGGCCAGAGCCGCGAAACACGGTCTGGCCACGCGACACCAGGAAGCCGGCCAGGCCGTCATCCACCGGCTCGGCGCTGGTGGCGACGATGATCTTGCTCAGGGTGCGGGCCCGGCGCAGGCGCTCGAGCTGGCGCAGGATCATCGGCTGACCCTGCAGGGTGGCCATGGCCTTGCCCGGCAGCCGTTTGGAACTCATGCGAGCCTGCAGAACGGCGAGGATCATGGCCGAAGCTCCTTTTGAGCGGCCTTAGGCGACCCAGCGGCTGGGATCGAGGGCCACCGGATCGTCGATGGCCATTTCGTCCCAATCAAGGTCGGGGGGAGGACTGGAGGCGGCGGCCACCACGGCCGACAGCTCGGCCGCGGAGGTGACCCCCACGAGAACGGCGCTGGCCTCGGGCCGCGACAGGGCGAAGCCCAGGGCGGCCTGCAGCGGGTCCGAACGCCCCTCGGCGATCATCCGGCGCACCCGCGACAGGCGCCCGGAGGCTCCCTTCAGCTGGGCGGGGACGCGATCGGGGGGCAGGAACAACAGGCCGTTGAGGAAGATCGAGCGCAGTTGCACCTCGACGCCGAGCTCGGCGATCCGCGCCAGCGAACCGTCGGCCAGCAGCCGTTGGTCGAGCAGCGAGGCCGGGGCCTGCAGGATGTCGGGCTTGAAGCGACGGGCGACGCCGACCGGGTCGTCGCTGGCGTGGGCCGCCACGCCGATGCGGGCGAACAGGCCCTCGTCGCGCAGCTGGGCCAGGCGGCGCCAGACGGCCTCGCCGTGGGTCCCGAACAGCTCGGCGGGGGCGGAGACGATGATGGCGTCGGCGCGCTCGACGCCCAGGCGGCGCAGCGAGGCGCGAGCCTCGGCCTCGACGAAGTCGGGGCCGCGGTCGGCGCGGGCGGCGCCCAGGGTGAGGCGGAACGGCAGCGGCCGCGGCAGCAGGTCGCCGAGGATGCTCTCGGGCCGGCCGTAGACGCCTGAAACGTCGAGCACCGACAGATTCGAGCGGGCGGCGATCGAGAGAATGTCGCGGGCTTCCACTTCCGGCGTACGCGCGCGCGGCGTCGAGTTCATGCCGTCAAGGCCGAACTGGGCGGCGGCGAGGCCGAGCTTGGAAACGGGAAGATGCATGAACATCCGCGACAAAACGAACCGAAGAGATGACGAGGTTAGGCCCCGAAGCCTGAAGAAGGCGTTTCTGGAAACTTGCCGACACGTTAATGTCGCGATCGATGAACACCCCCGAACCGGCCCCCGACTGGCCCCTTCACGGTCTCGCCGACGACATGCGGCCCGCCCTGGCCGCGGCCCTGGCGGCCGGGCCGGCGGCCCTGGCGACGATCAGCGGCCTGGGCGGCGGCGGGCCGCGGCCGGTCGGAACCCAGATGGTGTTCGGGACCGGCGTCCTGGCCGGCTTTTTGTCGGGCGGCTGCATCGAGGCCGATGTCGAGGGCCACGCCCGCGCCTGCCTGGCCGACGGGACGCCGCGCCGCCTGGTCTATGGCGAGGGCAGTCCCTGGCCCGACATCCGGCTGCTGTGCGGCGCGCGGATCGAGATCCTGGTCGAGCGCCTGACGCCCGACGACCCGGCCGCCGCCGCCCTGTTCGACCTGGCCAGGGCCCGAATCCCGGCGGTATGGACCAGCGACGGCCAGCGGCGGCTGTGCGGTCCGGCCGATCGCGCCCCGCAGCCCTGGGCCGGCGCGCTGGTCCGCCGCCACGACCCCGTCCCGCGCCTGGTGGTGCTGGGCGGCGACCCCACCGCCCTGGCCCTGGCCAGCCTCGGCGTCCAGGCCGGGTTCGAGACCCATCTGGTGCGCCCCAAGGGCCCGGCCGCGCCGCCGCCCCTGGCCGGCGTGGCCTATGATCGCGGCGATCCCGCCGCCGCCTTCGGCCGCATCGGCCTGGATCCCTGGACCGCCGTCGCCGTCTGCGGCCACGATCTCGAGCTCGACCACGCCGCCCTGACCGCCGCCCTGCCCTCGGCCGCGCCCTATGTCGGCCTGCTGGGGGCGCGCCGCCGGCTGGGCGAGCGGCTCGATCGGTTGCGGGCCGGCGGGCTCGACGACCGCGACCTGGCCAAGCTGCGGGCGCCGATCGGCCTCGACCTGGGCGGCAAGGCCCCGTTCGAGGTGGCGGTGGCGGTGATCGGCGAGATCCTGGCCCTGCGCCACGGTCAGCCGGCGTTGGCGCCGGCGACGGTCGAGGCCTAGCGACATTCGGGTTTCGACGGCGCCTGAGCCCAACCTTGAAGCCCGTCATTCCCGCCCTTGTGGCGGGAACCCCTTTGTCCGCCGTAGGTGCGGGAGGGGCGGACCGCTGGCGGTCCGCTTGCGTCTCACGTATCAGCTGAACCAGGGGTTCCCGCCACAAGGGCGGGAATGACGAAAAAAATGGAGGGCGGCTGACTGAATGTCGATTCCAGCTAGTCGGCCGCCCAATCCCCGGACTTGCCGCCGGTCTTCTCGACCAGGCGCACGGCCTCGATGACCATGCCCTTCTCGGCGGCCTTCAGCATGTCGTAGATGGTCAGGCAGGCCACCGAAACGGCGGTCAGGGCCTCCATCTCCACCCCGGTCGGGCCGATGGTCTTGACCCGCGCGGTCACCGCCAGCCCGCCCTCGCCGGACTCCACCGAGACCTCGACCTTGGACAGGGCCAGCGGATGGCACAGCGGGATCAGGTCGGCGGTCTTCTTGGCGGCCATCACCCCGGCGATCTCGGCCACGGCCCGGACCTCGCCCTTGCGGCCGGTTCCCGACAGCGCCAGGGCCAGGGTGGCGGGGGCCATGCGCACGAAGCCCACGGCCACGGCCTCACGCGCCGTCGACGCCTTGTCGGAGACGTCGACCATCCGGGCCCGACCCTGGTCGTCGATATGGGTGAGGCCGGTCATATCCTAGCGCTCGTTCAGCCGCGGCATCAGCTCGACCATGTTGCAGGGCTTGTGGCGGCTGTCGAGCTGGGCGGAAATCACCTTGTCCCAGCCGTCGCGCACCGCGCCGTTGCTGCCCGGCAGGCAGAACACGAACACTCCGTCGATGATCCCGGCCGTGGCCCGCGACTGCAGGGTCGACAGGCCCACCGACTGGTAGCTGACCAGGTGGAACACCGCCGAGAAGCCGTCGATGGTCTTGTCGAACAGGGGCTCCAGGGCCTCGGGGGTGACGTCGCGGCCGGTCAGGCCGGTGCCGCCGGTGGTGATCACCACGTCGGCCGCCCCGGTCCCGATCCAGTGGCGGACCTGATGGCGGATGGCCTCGACGTCGTCGCGCACCAGGCCGCGGGCGGCCAGGACGTGGCCGGCCTTCTCGACGCGGTCGGCCAACACCTGGCCGGAGGTGTCGCTCTCCTCGTCGCGGGTGTCCGACACCGTCAGCACCGCCACCCGCACCGGGGTGAATGGCAGATCGGGATGGACGCCGCCGCCGGGGGTCAGGCCTGGGGTGGTCATGAAGGCTCCTGCGCTGGCGGATCCCAACGTGTGGCGTCGGTCCTATCCTGGGATGTCGGTTCGATCCAGCGGGCGCCGTCCGGACCGTGCTGCTTCTTCCAGAACGGAGCCCGGCTCTTCAGATAGTCCATCAGGAAGTCGCAGGCCTCGAAGGCGGCGCGGCGATGGCCGGCGGCCGTGGCCACGAAGACGATGGCCTCGCCCGGCGCGATGCGCCCGGTGCGGTGGACGATCAGATAGTCCTGCAGGCCGAACCGCGTCTTGGCCGCGTCGGCGAAGCCGGCGATGGCCGCGTCGGTGAAGCCAGGATAAGCCTCGAGCTCCAGGACCAGGGCGTCGCCGCCCTCGGCCCGGGCCAGGCCGGTGAAGCTGGCCACCGCCCCGGTCTCGGTCCGGCCGGCGCAGAAGCCGGTCAGCAGCGCCCCCGGATCGAAGGCCTGGTCGGTGAGGGTGATCATCCGCCGCTCATCGGCGGCAGGAAGGCCACCTCGGTCCCGGCGGCCAGGATCGCGTCGCCACGGACCAGCACCTTGTCGACCGCCACCTGCACGCCGGGACCGTCCAGGGCCTCACCGAGCGTGGCGTCGGCCTGAGCCAGCGCTGTTCGCAGGGCGGTCAGCGAGGCCGGGGCCGGATCGATCTCGCGGTCGCGCCAGCCGGCCAGGTCGGCCAGGCGGCCGAACAGCAGCACCCGGGCCATGCTCAGCCGCCCGTCGTCGACATGTGCCGGGCCACGGCCGGCCGGGCGGCGTCGATGTGGAAGTCGTGGCCCTGCGGCTTGGCCCCGATGGCGGCGAAGATCGCCGCCCGCAGTTCGCCGTCGGAGGCTCCGCCGCGCAGCACGGCGCGCAGGTCGCTGGCGTCGTCGCGGCCCAGGCAGGTGTGCAAAGTGCCGGTGCAGGTCAGCCGCACGCGGTTGCAGGCCTCGCAGAAATTGTGGCTCAGCGGGGTGATGAAGCCCAGCCGCCCGCCGGTCTCCTCGACCCGCACATAGCGGGCCGGGCCGCCGGTGGCGTAGGCCAGATCGGTCAGGGTCCAGAACGAGGAAAAGTCGCGGCGCACGTCCTGCAGCGACAAGTACTGGTCGGTGCGGTCCTCGTCGATCTCGCCCAACGGCATGGTCTCGATCAGGGTCATGTCGCAGCCGATGCGATGGGCCCAGGTCACCAGCTCGGCCAGTTCGCCGGCGTTGTCGCGCTTCAGCGCCACGGCGTTGATCTTCACCCGCAGGCCGGCGGCCTGGGCGGCCTCGATCCCGGCCAGCACCTTGGCCAGGTCGCCGCCGCGGGTCAGGGCGCGGAACAGGTCGGGCTTCAGCGTGTCGAGCGAGACATTGATCCGCGCCACCCCCAGCCGCGCCAGGTCGGCGGCGTGCTGGGCCAGCTGGGTGGCGTTGGTGGTCAGGGTCAGCTCGTCCAGCGCGCCGCTGCGCAGATGCCGCGACAGCCGCTCGACCAGGGTCATGATCCCCTTGCGCACCAAGGGCTCGCCGCCGGTCAGCCGCAGCTTGCGTACGCCGAGGTCGACGAAGGTCGAGGCCAGGCGGTCCAGCTCTTCCAGGCTCAGCACTTCCGCCTTCGGCAGGAAGGTCATGTGCTCGGCCATGCAATAGACGCAGCGCAGGTCGCAACGGTCGGTGACCGAGACCCGCAGATAGGTCACCGCCCGGCCGAAACCGTCGATCAGGCTCGGTTGGGTCGATGTCGCTTGCACGGGGCTGTCGTCATAGGGCGTCATGCTGGACGACAAGATAGGCGCGGGGCGGCATGGCGGAAAGCAAAAGCGCGCGGTTGGAGGCGATCGTCCTGGCGGCGGGGGCCGGACGGCGGTTCGGCGGCGG
>JAQGIN010000425.1 GCA_028291125.1 Caulobacter sp. | reverse complement strand
GGCCGCCCTTGTCTCTCGGAACCTCGGCGCCGCAACCTGTTTTTCAGCAGCCGGTTTCTGAGGGGGAGCCTTGGCGCTAGCGAACGCCCCTGGTCCCGGCCAGGGGCGTTTTGCGTTTGGGGGCGGCTTCCCCATCCATGCTCGTCCCAAAAGGCCCATCATCCCCGCGAAAGCGGGGACGATGGGTTGGGGTTAGACCAACCCCTCCAACGCATCCTCGGCCGAGCGCGCCGCCTCGTCGGCTCGAATCGCCGATCCCAACGCGACAGCGGCTTTCCGGAAGCCCGGCTCGTCCAGCAACCGCCGAATCGCCGCCGCGATCGTCTCGGGCGAAGCGTCGGCCGCCAGCGACAAGCCGGCGCCGCGGGCGGTGACGCGGGCGGCGTTGTCGTTCTGGTCGCGGCCCATCGGCAAGCACAGCAGGGGAACCCCGGCCATCAGCGGCCGCAGGGTCGAGCCGTGGCCGGCATGGGTGACGAAGACGGCGGCGTCGGCCAGCAGGGCCCCGTGCGGGGCGCTGCGGACCACGGTGACGTGGGGCGGGGCGGGGAAGGCGGCCGGGTCGAGGGTCGGGCCGGTGGTGACCACGGCGCGCACCGGCAGGTCGGCCAGGGCGGCGATGACGTTGCGCAGGGCCGCCTCCTGGGCCTGGTAGAGGCTGGAGAACGACACCACCACCAGAGGCTCCGTCCCGGCCGGGGCCGCCAGCGGCTGGGCCCAGGCCGGATCGGCCAGATAGGGGCCGACATAGGCGAACGGGGCGGGGACCGGGTCCGGCGCGAAGTCGAAGGCGGCGCTGGTGGCCAGCAGCACCCGGCGGGCGACGTCCAACTGGTCGAACAGGTCGGCCAGCGGGGCCAGGCCCAGTTCGGCGCGGGCGGCGTTGAGATCGGGCAGGCCGGCCTGGAACAGGGTGCGGGTGACCTGGGCGACCATGGCGTGCATGGCCCGCTCGGCGTCGTTGGTCGCCGCGGCCATGCCGGCCCCGAACGGCGGCGCGCCGGCCAGGGTCGGGAAGGTCCAGATATTGGCCGCGAACAGGGCCAGCGGCAGCCCGGCGGCTTCGGCGGCGGCCATCACCCCGAACAACAGCTCCTGGGTGACCACCACGTCGGCCGGGAAGGCCTCCAGCGCCGCCAGCGTGTCGCGGCCATAGGCCAGGGCCGGACCGGCGATCACCCGCTCCAGCAGGCGCTGGATGACCTCCATCGGATTGGTCGCCTCGAAGTCCTTCAGGCGGTCGTCGTCGCGGCTCTTGCCGGCCTGGCTGGGGGCGGTGGTCCAGGGGCGCAGGTCCAGGCCCAGGGCGGCGGCGTCGCCGGCGTTGGCGGCGTCGCTGAGCACCAGAACAGCGTGGCCGCGGCGCTTCAGGCCGGCGGCCGCCAACAGCAGAGGCTGAACGTGGCCGCCGCCTTCCCAGGTTGCGAAGAGAAAACGCGCCATGGCGTGACTGGTCCTCGTTTGACGGCAAGGCCCTAGCCGCTTCGCCGGATCAAGGCCAGGACCGATCGCGACTGGTGGCGCATCGCCGCCGGCCCGGCTAGACAGGCGGCTCGGTTCGGAGGAACCTCCGCCGTCCGAAGATCCTTATCGCTCTGATGCGACCGCATGGTCGGAGCGGAAAGCACAAGAGGCCCTGACGCATGGATTCGGTGAGCGGACCCCAGACGCTGTCGCAGGCGCGTCCCGAGTCGGAGACCCGCTGGAGCGGCAAGCCCACCCGGTTGGTCGACACCACCATGCTCTACGCCCCCCGCAGTGGCGGCGTGCGGCGCTATCTGACCACCAAGCGCGCCTGGATCGCCGCCCACCGGCCGCAGGTCCGCCACACCCTGGTGGTGCCCGGCCCGCGCGACGCCTATGACGGCCACGGCCGGGTGTCGATCTACGCCGCGCCGCTGCCGTTCGGCGACGGCTATCGCTGGCCGGTCGGCAAGAAGGCCTGGATGGAGCGGCTGATCCGCCAGCGCCCCGACCTGATCGAGGCCGGCGACCCCTACACCCCCGGCCTGGCGGCGCTGAAGGCCGGTGACGCCCTGGGCGTGCCGGTGGTCGGTTTCTGCCACACCGATCTGGCCGCCCTGGCCGCCCTGCACATCGGCGAATGGGCCGAAAAGCCGGTGCAGAAGCGCTGGGCCTCGATCTATCGCCGCTTCGACCAGGCCGTGGCCCCCAGCCACTTCATCGCCGGCCGGCTGCGCGAGGCCGGGGTGCACGACGCCATCGGCCTGCCGCTGGGCGTCGATGTCGACATCTTCGATCCGCGCCGCGGTGACCGCGAGGCCCTGCGCCGCCAACTGGGCCTATCCAGCCATCACCGGCTGCTGGTGTTCGCCGGCCGCCCGGCCCGCGAGAAGAAGCTCGACGTGCTGGTCGAGGCGGTCGAGCGCCTGGGCGAGCCCTATGTGCTGCTGTTCATCGGGGCCGGGGCCGGGGCGCCGCCCAGCGACCAGGTGATCTGCATGGACTATCAGCGCGATCCCGAAGCCCTGGCGGCGATCCTGGCCGGCTGTGACGCCTTCGTCCACGCCAACGACAACGAGCCGTTCGGCCTGATCGTGCTGGAGGCCATGGCCTGCGGCCTGCCGGTGATCGGCGTCAACGCCGGCGGCGTCGCCGAATCGGTCGACGAGGCGGTCGGGGCCCTGGCGCGGGCTTCGGAGGCCGCCGCCTTCGCCGAGGCGATCGAATCGGTGTTCGCCCGCGACGTCGAGGCCCTGGGCCAGGCCGCCCGCCGCCGGGCGGTGCAGCGCCACGGCTGGGACAGCGTGTTCGGCGAACTGACCCGCGTCTATGCCCGCCTGACCGGGGCGGCGGGGTTCAATGCGGGCGCCGTGGCGGCGCTGGCGCATTAGGGACAGGCGGCGCAGCCTTATCGGCTAGCCGCGCGTTGGAAGGTCCCGACCTTCGAAGGAAATCCCATGCGCCTCGCCCTGATCGTCTCCGCCGCCGCCGTCGCCTTGGCCGCCACGGCCTGTTCGCCGAAGACCGAGAGCCACACCGCCGCCGCCGCCGACCAGGCCGGGGCCGCGTCGGTCTCGGCCGCCCACGACACCGCCCGCAATATCGACGCCGCCGCCGACAACAGCCAGGCCGCCGCCGCCAAGGCCGGCCGCAAGGCCGACGCCGCGGCCAACGCGGCGGCGCGGACCAACTAGCGGATCTGCCCTGCGTCCTTCGAGGCCGCTTCGCGGCGCTTCAGGATGAGGAGGTCTGTACTGGAGTCCTCATCCTGAGGTGCGAGGCGAAGCCGAGCCTCGAAGGACGCACGGCCTAGCCGGCCAGCGATTCCCGCACCTGCGCCAAGATCTCATACGAGCGCAGCCGCGCGCCGTGGTCGAAGATCTGCGAGGCGGCCATCAGTTCGTCGGCCCCGGTCAGGGCCAGCACCTGTTCGATCTTGGCCTTCACCGTCGCGGCCGAACCGACCGCGCCGTACTGGAAGGTGTGGTCCAGGCCGGCCAGCTCGGCCTCGGAGGCCACCGAGCGGATGTCGTCGACCGGCGGCGGCAGCAGGCCGGGCCGGCCGCGGCGCAGGGAAACGAACTGCTGCTGGCTGGAGGTGAACAGCCGCCGGGCCGCCTCGTCGGTATCGGCGGCGCAGACCCCGATACAGACCAGCACATAGGGCTTGGCCAATTGCGCCGAAGGCTTGAACTCGCGGCGATAGATCCGCAGGGCGTCCATCAGGTGGTCGGGGGCGAAGTGCGAGGCGAAGGCGAACGGCAGGCCGAGCGCCGCCGCCAGCTGGGCCCCATAGGTGCTGGAGCCGAGGATCCACAGCGGCACGTCCTGGCCCTCGCCGGGCACGGCCCGCACCGCCTGGTCGGGGCTGGCGGGGGAAAACCAGGCCTGCAACTCGACCACGTCCTGGGCGAACGAATCGACCGCGCCCATGTAGCGGCGCAGGGCCCGCATCGTCGCCTGGTCGGTGCCAGGCGCGCGGCCCAAACCCAGGTCGATGCGGCCGGGATAGAGGGCGGCCAGGGTGCCGAACTGCTCGGCCACCATCAGCGGCGCGTGGTTGGGCAGCATCACTCCGCCCGAGCCGACCCGGATGGTCGCGGTGCCGTCGGCGACATAGCCGATCATCACCGCCGTGGCGGCGCTGGCGATGCCGGGCATGTTGTGGTGCTCGGCCAGCCAGAAGCGGTGATAGCCCAGCCTTTCGGCGTGCTGGGCCAGGGCGCGGCTGCTGCGGATGGCGGTTCCGACCTCGGTCCCGGCGGGCACCGGGGCGAGGTCGAGGACGGAGAACGGGATCGTCGGGGACTTGGGCATGGCCGCTACATCGTGACGCGGGGCGGCGATCTCAAGCGGCGACAGGGAACGTCGCTCCGGCCCGGCCGTTTTAACCGGTAGCGGCTTGTCGACGCGACGCGTCGATCTTCAGGACTCCGTCACGCCGGCGAGCCTGAATCGTGGTCGAGACTTTCCGGACCGCGAACTTCGCCGAGAGGATGGATCCATGACGCCGCTGCTGACTCGCCCGACCTGGGGGATGATGGGCTTCAAGACGTCCCGGACCGCCACCAACGCCATCCTGCTGCCGGTCGCCCTGGCCCTGGCCACCGCCGTCGGCTTGGCGGCGCTGTTTTTCGCCGCTCCGGCCGTCGCCTGGCTGGTGGCCACCGGCGATCCGGCCCTGGTCGGGATCCTGGCCATCTATCTGAGCTTCGTCGCCGCGCCGATCGCCGGCTGGTGGGCCTGCCGCGCCGGCCACTGCCGAGTCGCCTGGTTCTTCGCCGCCGGCGCGCTGCTGGCGGGCCTGGCGATCGCCGTGGTCGCGGCGCTGCGCTGAGATCAAGCTTGAGCTGGGGGAGGGGGCCACTGGAAAGTGGCGCGAATGACGGGACTCGAACCCGCGACCTCCGGCGTGACAGGCCGGCGCTCTAACCAACTGAGCTACATCCGCATATCGTTCGCAAACAGGCCGGATGGGTGGCCCGCCGTGCGGCGAGGGGCGTCTGATATGTCGCCCCCCCGGCGGTGTCAACCGCCGTGTTGCGCAAGCTGTGGATCGTCGCCAGTTGCGACCGTGTCGCAATGTGCTCGGGGCGTTTGAAGCCCTTGAAGGCATGGGCTACAACGCAGCCGATTCAAGCCAAGGGCCGTCATGAACGCCTTTCTCCTTCAGTACTTGCCGATCGTCATCTTCCTCGGAATCGCGACCGTCATCGGCGTCGCCTTCCTGCTGGCCGCCGCGGTGCTCGCGCCCAAGGCGCCGGACCCCGAAAAGCTGTCCGCCTATGAGTGCGGATTCAACGCCTTCGACGACGCGCGGATGAAATTCGACGTCCGGTTCTACCTGGTGTCGATCCTGTTCATTATCTTCGACCTGGAAGTGGCCTTCCTGTTCCCGTGGGCGGTGGCGCTGATGAAGCTGCCGCCGGAGGCCATGCAGTTCGCCTTCTGGTCGATGCTGACCTTCCTGGGCGTGCTGACCGTCGGGTTTATCTACGAGTGGAAGAAGGGCGCCCTCGAATGGGAGTGATCGTTCCGGCCAACCCCGCCCAGACCGCCGCCCTGTCGGGCGGACGGACGGCGGTGCAGGGCTATGACCCCAAGCTGCACGACCCGTTCTTCGATGGCGTCTCGGGCCAGCTGGCCGACAAGGGCTTCATCACCGCCGCCGCCGACGACCTGATCACCTGGGCGCGCACCGGCAGCCTGATGTGGATGACGTTCGGCCTGGCCTGCTGCGCGGTCGAGATGATGCAGGCCTCGATGCCGCGCTACGACCTGGAGCGCTACGGCTTCGCCCCGCGCGCCAGCCCGCGCCAAAGCGACGTGATGATCGTCGCCGGCACCCTGACCAACAAGATGGCCCCGGCCCTGCGCAAGGTCTACGACCAGATGCCCGAGCCGCGCTACGTCATCTCGATGGGCAGCTGCGCCAACGGCGGCGGCTACTACTATTACAGCTACAGCGTGGTGCGCGGTTGCGACCGCGTGGTGCCGGTCGACATCTATGTGCCCGGCTGCCCGCCCACCGCCGAGGCCCTGGTTTACGGCGTGCTGCAGCTGCAGAAGAAGATCCGTCGCACGGGGACCATCGAGCGATGAGCGATATCGTTTCGACCGAGACCACGGCCGTCGCCGCCCCGGCCGCGCCGCTCGACATCCTGGGCCAGGCCATCGTCGCCAACGCCGCCGGCGCCGTCACCAGCTATTCGGTGGCGTTCGGCGAGTTGACGGTCACCGCTCCGGCCACCCGCGTGGTCCAGGCCCTGACCTTCCTGCGCGACCATCCCGACTACCGGTTCCACCAGCTGGTCGACCTGTGCGGCGTGGACTATCCGCAGCGCGAGCGCCGCTTCGACGTCGTCTACCACCTGCTGTCGCTGGTGAAGAACCACCGCATCCGGCTGAAGGTGCAAACCGACGAGGACACCGCCGTGCCGAGCATCACCTCGGTGTTCCCGGCCGCCGACTGGTTCGAGCGCGAAGCCTTCGACATGTACGGCATCTTTTTCGAGGGCCATCCGGACCTGCGGCGGATCCTGACCGACTACGGCTTCCACGGCCATCCGCTGCGCAAGGACTTCCCGATGACCGGCTATGTGGAGGTGCGCTATGACGACGAACTCAAGCGCGTGG
>JAQGIN010000424.1 GCA_028291125.1 Caulobacter sp. | reverse complement strand
GGTCGCCATGATCCTAGCACCGCTTACATGGCGTCCCGCCAGTGAAATCTTCGCGTCGCCGCCCTCGCCTGACCCCCGTCCTTTCGGAGACCGCCTTGGAGTCCTTCCCCGCCTTCTTCCCCCTGGCCGGCCGCATCGTGGTCATCGTCGGCGCCGGCGAGGCGGCCGACAACAAGGCCCGACTGTTCGACGGCTCGCCGGCGACGCTGCTGCGGTTGGACGGCGAGCCCGCCCTGCGTTCGGAGACCTACGCCGGCGCGGCCCTGGTGTTCATCGGCGGCGGCGACGCGGCCTTCGTACGGGCCGCCGCCGAGGCCGCCCGCCACGCCGGCGTGCCCGTCAATGTCGTCGACCGTCCCGAACTCTGCGATTTCACCACCCCGGCGGTGATCGACCGCGGCGGGGTGGTGGCGGCGGTCGGCACCGGCGGGGCGGCGCCGATTCTGGCCACCTTGCTGCGCAACGACATCGAGGCGCGGGTGCCGGAGGGGGCCGGACGCCTGGCCGCCTTGCTACAACGCTTCCAGTGCGAGCTGCGCGCCGCCCTGCCGGTGTTGCACCTGCGCCGCGCCTTCCTGCGCCAGGCGGTGACCGGCGCCGCCGGCCAGGCGGCCCTGGCCGGCGACATGGCCGCCGCCGAGACCCTGTTCCGCGAAGCCCTGGCCGGTGGCTGGACCCCGGCCGGCCGCGTCCAGTTGGTGGCCGGCGACGGTCCGGCCGACTTGCTGAGCCTGCGCGCCGTCCGCGCCCTGGCCGCCGCCGACATCCTGGTGGTCGACGCCGACGTCGACCCCGCCATCGTCGACCTGGCCCGCCGCGACGCCGAGCGCCTGGACCCCGAGGCGGCGACGCCGCAGCATCTCGCCGCCCTGGCCGCCGAGGGCCGGCAGGTGGTGTGGGTGGCCGCGCCGCTGACGTCGGACGCCGTCCAGGCGCTGGAGACCGCCGGCGCCCCGGTGGACGTGCTGCGCGCCGCTCAGCCTTAGTATTCCATAATATGGAACGTTATCCTGTGTTGTGGACCTAGCGCGCCGGGCCGGCTAGGCTCGCCGCTTCAGAAGCTTGGCGACGCATGTCCGCGCCGGCCCAAAGGGGAGAAGACGCACCATGGCCAATCCGCTGCTCGGCCTTCTGTTTCACTGGCTCGGCGGCTTGGCCTCGGCCAGCTTCTACGTGCCCTATCGCGCCGTCCGCGGCTGGTCGTGGGAGATCTACTGGCTGACCGGCGGGGTGTTCAGCTGGCTGGTCGGCCCGTGGCTGTTCGCCTTCATCCAGACCCCCGACCTGCTGGCCGTGCTGGCCGCCACGCCCAAGCCCACCCTGCTGTGGTGCTGGGTGTTCGGGGTGCTGTGGGGCCTGGGCGGCCTGACCTTCGGCCTGACCATGCGCTATCTGGGCCTGTCGCTGGGCATGGCCATCGTCCTGGGCCTGACCACCGCGTTCGGCACCCTGATCCCGCCGCTGTTCGACGGCAGCTTCGCCGACAAGCTGCTGATCACCGGCGGCGGCCATCTGGTGCTGGCCGGCATCGTCGTCACCCTGGCCGGCATCGCCGTCGTCGCCCTGGCCGGCCACCGCAAGGAGACCGAGCTGTCGGCCGAGGACAGCCGGGCGGTGATCACCGAGTTCGACCTCAAAAAGGGCGTGCTGGTGGCGGTGTTCTCCGGCGTGATGAGCAGCTGCTTCGCCTTCGGCCTGGCCGCCGGCCAGCCGATCCGCGACCTGGCCCTGGCCCACGGGGCCGGGACCCTGTGGCAAGGCCTGCCGGTGCTGTGCGTGGTGCTGGTCGGCGGCTTCACCACCAACGTCCTCTGGTGCCTGGCCCTGATCGTCAAGAACCGCAGCGCCGGCCAGTGGGCGGGCCAGCCGATCGCCGCCGAGGCCGCGGCCGGCGCCCCCGACCCGACCCCGCTGCTGCGCAACTACCTGCTCTGCGTGGTGGCCGGCTTCGCCTGGTACTTCCAGTTCTTCTTCTACACCATGGGCGAGAGCCAAATGGGGCGCTACAGCTTCTCCAGCTGGACCCTGCACATGGCCAGCATCATCATCTTCAGCACCCTGTGGGGCTTCGCTCTCAAGGAATGGCGCGGCTCCAGCGCCCGCACCCAGGGCCTGGTCTGGCTGGGCGTGGCCGGCCTGGTCGGCGCCACGGTGATCATCGGCCTGGGCAACATGGTGTCGGCCCGCGGCTAGAGCCCGTTCGCTTCTCATCCTCGTCATCCCGGACGGCCTGAAGGGCCGATCCGGGACCCAGGGGCGGCGCGCACCGCCCCTGGGTCCCGGCTCTTCGCTGCGCTTCGGCCGGGATGACGACGAAAGGAACGGCGACTAGGCGTCGAGCGGCCGCCCCTTGGTCTCCGGCAGCAGGAACAGGGTGGTCAGCACGCTGAGCAGGGTGAAGCCCACCGGGTACCACAGCCCGGCATAGATATTGCCCGTCGCCGCGACGATGGCGAAGGCGGTGAACGGCACGAAGCCGCCGACCCAGCCAGTGCCGATGTGATAGGGCAGCGACAGGGCGGTGTAGCGCACCCGGGTCGGGAACAGCTCGACCAGACAGGCGGCCAGCGGCCCGAACAGGGCGGTGGCGGCGATGACGAACACCATCAGCACCCCGAACATCCCCCACCAGTTGACCCGCGCCGGATCGGCCTTGTCCGGGTAGCCGGCCTGGGCCAGCGCCGCCTTGATGGCCTTATCGGTAGCGGCCTTGGTGGTCTTGGCCTCCGCCTTCGGCAGGCCGGCGGCGCTCGGGGAGACGACGCGGGCCTCGCCGACCTCGACCACCGCCGCCGCGCCGGCCGGAGCGGCCTGGTTGCGATAGGACACCCCGGCGTTGGCCAGGGCGCTCTTGACGATGTCGCAGGACGAGACGAAGGCGGCCTTGCCGACCGGGTCGAACTGCAGGGCGCAGTCGGCGGGGTCGGCGATCACCACCACCGGCGTGCGGGCCGAGGCCTCGGCCAGGGCGGGGTTGGCGGCCCTTTCCAGCAGGTGGAAGCCGGGGAAATAAAACAGCAGGGCCAGGGTCATGCCGCCCAGCATCACCGGCTTGCGGCCGACGCGGTCCGACAGCGCCCCGAACACCACGTAGAAGATGGCGCTGACCGCGGTGGCGGCCATCATCAGGCCATTGATGGTCACCGGATCGACCTTGAGGAACTTCTCCAGGAAGGTCTGGACGTAGAAGAAGCTGGTGTACCAGACCGCCCCCTGGGCCGACATCATCGAGAAGAAGGCCAGCAGGACCAGCTTCAGATTGCGCCACTGGCCGAAGGCCTCGGCATAGGGCGCCTTGGACGCCTCGCCCTTGTCCTTCATGGCCGTGAAGGCCGGGCTTTCGGTCAGTTTCAGCCGCATCCACACCGAGACGCCGAGCAGGCCGATCGACACCGCGAACGGGATCCGCCAGCCCCAGGCCTCGAAGGCCCCGGGGGCGGCGTTGTGGGTCAGGACCCAGCGGGTCAGCAGGATCACCAGCAAGGCCCCCAAAAGGCCGAACGCGGCCGAGGTCTGCACCCAGGAGGTCGACCAGCCGCGCTGGTTGGGCGGCGAGTGCTCGGCGACATAGATCGCCGCCCCGCCATATTCGCCGCCGAGCGCGAAGCCCTGCACGCAGCGCAGGACGATCAGCAGGATCGGCGAGACGATCCCCACCTGCTGATAGGTCGGCAGGAAGGCGATGGCGAAGGTGGCGCCGCCCATCAGCAGCACGGTGGCCAGGAAGGCGCCCTTGCGCCCGGCCTGATCGCCGATCTTGCCGAACACCAGAGCCCCCAGCGGCCGGAAGGCGAAGCCGACCCCGAACAGGGCCAGGGCGGCGACATAGCCGGCGGTCTCGTTGAGCCCGGCGAAGAAGGTCTTGGAGATGACCTGGGTCAGGCTGCCGAAAATGAAGAAGTCGTACCACTCGAAGGCGGTCCCCGCCGACGAAGCCGCCACCACGGTGCGCATCGAGGCGCGGTTCTGGGTCTTGGTCGCAGCCTTATCAACAGACGTCGCCGTCATGCGGTCTCCCCCGATTTTAACCCAGCTTTAGCGCGCGGGGCGGCGGGAGGGAACCGTTCAGGCGACGGCGTCGGTCCGGCCGGGCGTCGAGCCGGCCAGACGCAGGATCTCGGCGATCAGGGCGGTCGGCGAGATCGGCTTGGCGGCCACCCCGTCCATGCCGGCGGCCAGATAGGCGGCGCGCTGGTGGGCCAGGACATTGGCGGTCAGGGCGATGATCGGCGTGCGGGCCGCGGCCCCCGGCAGGGCGCGGATCCGCCGCGCCGCCTCGGGACCGTCGATGCCCGGCATCTGCACGTCCATCAGGATCAGGTCGAAGCGGCCACGGCGCGCCGCCTCCACCCCGCCGACGCCGTCGTCGGCGGTCTCCACCGCGGCCCCCAGCTGTTCGAGGATGCGGGTGGCGATCATCTGATTGGTGGGATTGTCCTCCACCACCAGGATGCGCAGGTCGCGCAGCACGGTGGCGGGGCCGGCGTCCTCGACCGCCGGCGGCGCGGCGACCGGCGCGGCGATGGTCAGGACGAAGGTCGAGCCCTGACCCTCGCGGGAGGTGAACTCGACGCCGCCGCCCAGCATCTCGGCCAGCCGCCGGGTGATGGCCAGGCCCAGGCCCGAACCGCCGAACCGCCGCGTGGTCGAGGTGTCGGCCTGCTGGAAGCGTTCGAACAGCCGGCTCTGGGCCTCGGCGGGGATGCCGACTCCGGTGTCGATCACCTCGAACACCAGCCGCGGCCCGTCCGCCCCTTCGAGCGGCCGCACCCGTAGGGTGACCGAGCCAGTGAGGGTGAACTTCACGGCGTTGCCGATCAGGTTGAACAGCGCCTGGCGCAGGCGGGTGGGATCGGTGAGCACCCAGCCGAGGTCGGGCACGTCGACCTCCAGGGTCAGGCCCTTGTGGGTGGCCTGGGCGCGCAGCAAGCGGGCGACGCTGTGGATGAGCTCGCGCGCGTCCACCGGTTCACGGGCTAGGTCGAGGCGACCGGCCTCGATGCGCGAGAAGTCGATGACGTCGTCGAGCAGGGTCGACAGCATCTGGCCGCAGGCCAGGGCCTCGCCCAGCAACCGGGCGGCGGAATCGGGCAGGCCCTCGCGTTTCAGGAGGTGCATGACCCCGAGCACGCCGTTCATCGGGGTGCGGATCTCGTGGCTCATATTGGCCAGGAACTGGGCCTTGGCCTCGCCGGCCGCCTGGGCGGCGCGCTCGGCGGCGACCAGGGCCAGTTCGGCGCGCTTCTGCTCGTCGATGTCGAGGATCAGGCCGAACGACTTGCGGATCACGCCGGCGGCGTCGCGGCGCACCTCGTGGAAGATGCGCACCCAGCGCTCCTCGCCGGTGACGGTGATCAGCCGCGCCTCGATCGAACGGGCGGCGGGGTGGCCCTCCTCGCGCGACTCGGCCACCGCCGAGCGCAGCATGGCCACGTCGCCCTGATGCAGCATCGGCCAGGCGGCGCGGCGCACGTCGTCATAGGTGATGCGCCGGCCCAGCATGCGGTGGAATTCCGGCGAGCCCCACAGGGTCTCGGCCCCATGGTCGATCTCATAGACCCCGGCCTGGGCCGCGCCGAGGGCGATCTTCAGGCGGCGGGCGTTGGTCCGCGCGTCGCGACGAGCCTCGGACAGGGCGGTGACGTCGTCCATATAGGTGATGACGCCGGTGATCTCACCGTCGACGTCGCGCCAGGGGCGGGCCTCCCAGCGCAGGCAGTGGACGCCGCCGTCGACATCGCGCAGGCGGTCCTCGCGGCGCACCACCGTCTCGCCGGCCAGGGCCCGGACGACGCCGGCCACGAAACGCCGCCGCGTCCCGTGGGTCAGGGCATGCAGGGTCTTGCCCAACACGTCCTCTTCCTGGGCGTGGAAGATCTCCAGGAACTTGGGGCTGACCACCATCACCCGCAGCTCGCGGTCGTATAGGGCCACGGCGAACGGGGCCTCCTCGACCAGCCGGCGGGCCTGGCGCTCGCCGTGCACGGCGGCGTCGCGGCTGTGGGCGAGGTCGGTGATGTTCTGGGCGATGCCCTTCAGGGCGTGAGGGCCGTCGCCGCGCGTCTCGGCGTCGAAGGTGACGCGAAAGGTGAACGCCTGGTCGCGGGCCCCCAGCAGCCGGCATTCGATCGAACCGGCCGTTCCATCGCGCGAGGCGGCGATGAACCGGTCGCGCACCGCGTCGCGCTGGGCCGGGTCGACCCGGACGAACAGCTTGTCGGGGGTCTCCATGTCCGCGACCGTCAGGCCGGTCAGCGTCAAAAGGTCGCTGG
>JAQGIN010000419.1 GCA_028291125.1 Caulobacter sp. | reverse complement strand
TCGTATTCCGGGGCGCAGATCCAGATGTCGTCGCTCAGCGCCCGGGCGATGCGCTCCAGACAGGCCAGGCCCTCGGCGTGGATGCCGTCGTCATTGGTGAGCAGGATTCTCACGTCGCACCGCCGATGTGGGTGACGCCGCCCATATAGGGGACCAGCACCTCGGGGACGGTGATACGGCCGGTTTCGTCCTGATAGTTCTCCAGCACCGCCACCAGGGTGCGGCCGACCGCCAGGCCCGAGCCGTTGAGGGTGTGGACATAGCGCCCGCCCTTCTCGCCGGCGGCCTTGAAGCGGGCGTCCATACGCCGGGCCTGGAAGTCGCCGCAGTTGGAGCACGAGCTGATCTCGCGATAGGTCGCCTGCGATGGCAGCCAGACTTCCAGATCGTAGGTCTTGCGCGCGCCGAAGCCCATGTCGCCGGCGCACAGCAGCATGGTGCGGAACGGCAGGTTCAGCGCCTTCAGCACCGCCTCGGCGCAGCCGACCATCCGCTCGTGCTCGGCTTCCGACTGGTCGGGCGTGGTGATCGACACCAGCTCGACCTTGTAGAACTGGTGCTGGCGGATCATGCCGCGGGTGTCGCGGCCGCTGGCCCCGGCCTCGGAGCGGAAGCTGGGGGTCAGGGCGGTGAGACGGAGGGGGAGTTCCTCCTCGGCGGTGATCTGCTCGCGCACGATGTTGGTGAGGGAGACCTCGGCGGTGGGGATCAGCCAGTGGCCGGCCGTCGTATGGAACAGGTCGTCGGCGAACTTCGGTAGCTGTCCCGTCCCAAACAGCGCCTCGTCCTTCACCAGCAACGGCGGCGACACTTCCAAATAGCCGTGCTGCGTTGTCTGCAGGTCGAGCATGAACTGGCCCAGGGCCCGCTCCAGCCGCGCCACCTGCCCCTTCAGCATCACGAATCGCGCGCCGCTCATGCGGGCGGCGGCCTCGAAGTCCATGCCGCCGAGGGCCGCGCCGAGATCGACATGGTCCTTGGGCTTGTTGAGGCGGCCGGCCGGCAGGGCCGCAGGATCGCCCCAGCGACGCACCTCTATATTGCCGGCCTCGTCCTCGCCCGGCGGCACGTCGGGGGCGGGGATGTTGGGCAGGCCGGCCAGCAGGTCGCGCAGCTCGCCGCCGAGCTTGGCTTCCAGCTCCGAGGCCTCGGCCATCAGCGTCTTCAGCGTCTCGACCTCGGCCATCAGCGCCTGGGCCGAGACCTCGTCCTTCTGGGCCTTGGCCATGCCAATGCGCTTGGAGGCGTCGTTGCGCTTGGCCTGGGCGTCCTGCAGGGCGGTCTGGGCGGCGCGCAGCTGGGCGTCCAGTTTGATGGCCTCCACGGTCTTGCCCGACAGACCCTTGGCCGACCACGCGCGCTCGAACGGCTCGGGATTATCGCGGATGGCCTTGATGTCATGCATCGGAGCGCTCGGGAGGATGCTTGGGAACGGCCCTCTCTAAGGCGCGTCGGCGGGGGCGCCAAGCGCCGTGAAGCCCGCTTCTCCACCCTGAGCGTCGGGCGTCGCCCTGTCCCCCGGCCGCTGCTTTCAACCCAGCCGGCCCCGGTCTCCGAAAAAAATCACCCCAGAACCAGGAAAGAGGACTAGATATCCAGCATAGGTTTGAAATAGCCGTCTACAGATGGCGCGTCGCGAAAAAGACGTAAAATAGTTCAATATATATCGCCGTTATGTAAAATTTAACGCTGAATTTCCATGGCATATTAATCCATGGAGCCCAAAAGCCCGCTCCAAGTTTGATCCATCTAAAATCAATCCTCCCCGGATCTCTGGAGATACTCTCATGAACAAGTTCGTCGCCCTGTCCGCCTTCGCCGCCGCCCTGATCGCCGTTCCCGCGACCGCCGCCGAAGTGTCCACCATCCGCGTCTCGGTGCCCGGCAAGTCGGCCGCCCAGCTGGACCGCGAAATCAAGGACGCCGCCAACACCGTCTGCGGCGCCAAGATCATGAGCCAGCGCAGCGCCGCCTTCCACGGCTGCGTGCAGGTCTCCCTCCGCGACGCCAACCTGCAACGCGCCAAGCTGCTGAGCGGCAACCCCACCCTGATGGCCGCCGCCCGTCCGGCCGCGACCCCGGCCGTGGAACTGGCCGCGAAATAACTGCGAACGCTTCGCCCTTCGGGGCCAGGCTTCTCGTCCAGGACGGCGGGACGACCCCAGGGTCGTCCCGCCGTTTTGCGTTTGACTTCAGGTCATCACAACTGCGCCAGAATGCCGTAGCAGGAACAGATCAGTGCAGATTTTCAGCTCTCGCGGCTGAGAAGAAGAATTTTCGACCCAATGCCTGGACAGTTTAGCCTTTCCTGGAGCATATATTTTTCTGTCGCCGCTGAGTTCTCCCATTCGCGGACGATTTCTCAAAAATATCTGCGGAAAATAGCCCGTTATTGAATGCTTAAGCTTCAATTTCAGGAACATCTTAACCCGCCGGCCTCAAAAGCCCCCTCCAAGTTCAGCCCGAAATCATCCGTATTCGGAACTAGGAGAAACCCAATGATCAAGCTCGCCGCTCTGTCCGCCCTGGCCCTCACCACCGCCCTGGTCGCCCTGCCCGCCGCCGCCGCCGACCTGCGCATCTCGCCGAATGGCGCCGCCGTCGTCCGCGTCTCGCTGGCCGGCAAGTCCAGCGTCCAGATCCAGGCCGACCTCAAGGCCGCCGCCGACACCGTCTGCGCCGCCCAAGGCAATATGCGCGGCGAGAGCCTGCGCGCTTGCGTCACCGCCTCGCTGCGCGACGCCCGCAGCCAACTGGTCCGCATCAACCCGGCCCTGGCCTCGGCCAAGCCGACCAAGGTGCTGGTGGCCCGTGAAGACAAGTCGGTCATCCGCGTCGCCGTCGCCGGCAAGTCGGAACTCCAACTGAGCGCCGAGATCAACACCGCCGCCGAAACCGTCTGCAAGGTCTCGACCGGCACGACCATCGGCGCCTCGTTCCGCTCGTGCGTCACCGGCGCCGTGAAGGACGCCAACGCCCAGCTGCGCGAAATCGCCCAGGCCCGCCCGCAACTGCTGGCCTCGCGCTAAGACGAGGACCGGGCCCTTCGGGGCCCGGGCATCGCTCGAAAGACGGCGGGACGACCCCAGGGTCGTCCCGCCGCCTTGCGTTTGGAGCCTGGCGGTTCAGCCCACGCGGTAAGGCAGGTTGAGGGACGGGCAGATGATCTCGCCGGCCGGGGTCTCGGTGATCGGCGCCACCATCGGCCCGCTCAGGAACGGGGCCTTGAGACGACGGCACAGATCCAGCTCGCGCAGACTGGCCAGGCCCGCCACCCCTTGCCAGACCTTCTTGCCGCGATAGGCGGCCGGATCCTGCAGGAAGCGGGAGATCGACGCCAGCCGCGCCCGCTCGTCCTGCCCCTCCAGCACCAGGGTGACGCTGTTGACCGCTCCCACCGGCAGGCTCTCGATGCGAAAGCCCGGATCCTTCACGTGCAGGTCGATCAGCGAGAAATAGGGCTGCAGGAACGTCCGCACCTGGGCGATCGCCCCGTAGGAGGGCTCGCGCGGGACGTCGTAGACATTGGCTGCCAGCCGCGGCTTCAGATTCCTCGGCAAGCGTTCGATATGCGGCCGGTAGGTTTCGCGCACCGACGGCTTGACCATCGAGGAAAAACTGAACGGTAGGAACATGTAGCCGGTCGGGAAGGCGCCGATGGCGTCGCGGGCCGCCTCCAGGCAGCCGAGGTCGCGCGCCGCGACGTCGGCGTCCTCGAGTGATCCCAGGCCGTCCTCCCAGGCCGAACGCCAATCGACGCCGCTGCCGACGAACCGCTCCTTGAGCAGGTAGTAGATGCCCCACCAGCCCGTCCGCGCCGTCGGGATGTCGAGCAGGCCGGCCACGCCGAACTCAGGCGGTTCGGGCTCGATCGCCGCCAGCTCCTCGGCCGTCGGGGCCCCTTCCACCGGACCGTCCGGCGGCGCGATGCTGGTGACGCTGTCCGGAGTGATCTTGCACATCCGCCCGGAGAACGCCCCATCGTCCACGCCCAGCAGCAACGCCCGCAGCGCTTCGGCCTGGGTGCTGGCGAAGCGCATGACGTCGTTCTGATCGCCCTCGAACATCAGCAAGGCGATGTCGCCGGCCCCCTTGTCGCCGAACAGCTTGAACTGCAGATCGGCGGCGAGCTTCTGCAGCTCCTTGGCGTCGAGGCGCGTGGCGCGGGGGTCGGCGAGCACGAAGGAGTAAGGCGCCACCAGGCCGTAACGGCGCGGCCAGGCCCAGACGGTCTCCAGATAGGCCCCGGCCACCTTGGCGACCAGCCCGGCCATGGACTCAGAGGAGGACGGCCGCAGCTTCTTGTCGACGAAGATTTTCAGGCAGGCGATCGCCGTCATGGGCCTAGCTCGGCCGTCGGGAAGGGATGCTGCAGGCGCGGCCGCCCTTGCGCACGCCAAGGGTCTTGAGCTTGTCCATGGCGCGATCCTTCCCTGAGTTTCAGCGGCAACCCTACCGTCTTGAAAGCTCGAATGCGCTAATTGGATCCGGACGGATTGCCGCAGGTTGAGCTTTTGCGGCATAGCGGTCTGAATTTACGGCGCGCTAATCGTGAATCTCGAAGAACTGCGGCAAATCGGCACGCTGGGGTGCTCGCCTGGTTTTTTCCGAAAGCTATGATGGCTCGGTTTCCATCGCCAAATACCTATACCGCGACCATGCGCCACGGGCCGAAACCTTATCCCCACCAGGGATTATTAGCGATGATCGTGGAGGTTCACTCCACCCACGCGGTGAGGTTCCACGCCATGGCGTCCAGCAATGTCGTTCCCCTGCGCATCGGCGGCGCGCGTTCGTCCGTCCCGACGGACGCCCAGACGGCGCTGCGGGCGGCGTCCGCGCCCATGGTGCTGATGGACCTCAACCTGCAGCCGATCCTGTTCAGCGCCGGCTGGACGGCGGCCCGCGTGACCCCCGAGGCCCTGCCGCCCGACAAGCTGTGGTCGTTCTTCGTCGGCGGCGACTTCGCCGAGGCGGCGGACCGCTGCATCGAGACCGGCGACAGCCAGTCCTGCCGCGTCGCCACGCCGACCGCGTCGGACGGATCGGCGCGCTGGTTCAGGTTCGACATCAGCCCCTGGCCGAGCGATGACGCGGAGATCGGCTGGATCATCGTCGTGGGCCGCGAGGTGACCGAGGCCGAGCCGGACGGAAGGCTGAACGCCTAGGCCGAGACCACGTCCCGCGTCCGCTCGTCCTTGGCCCGGCGGCGCTCGATCAGCCACACGCACCAGATCGAGATCTCGTAGAGCAGGCACATCGGCAGGGCCAAGGTGATCTGGCTGATCGGGTCCGGCGGGGTGAGGATGGCCGCGGCGATGAACACCCCGACGATGGCGTAGCGGCGGCCGGCCCGCAGCATCTTGGAGCTGACGATCCCGGCCATGCCCAGCAGCGACAGCACCACCGGCAGCTGGAAGCATAGGCCGAAGGCCAGCAGCAGGGTGGTCACCAGGGTCAGGTAGTCGCTGACCTTGGGCAGCAGCTGGATCGAGATCTCGGCCGTCGAGATCTGCTGGCTGAGCGAGAACCACAGCACGAACGGCAGCATGACGTAATAAACGAGGGCCGCGCCGAGGAAGAACATGAACGGCGAGGCGATCAGGAACGGCAGGAAGGCGAAGCGTTCCTTGCGGTATAGGCCGGGGGCCACGAAGCCGTAGATCTGCCAGGCCAGCACCGGGAAGGCCACGACCACGGCCCCGAAGCCGGCCAGCTTCAGCTTGGTGAAGAAGAACTCCAGGGCGGCGGTGTAGACCAGGCCCAGGGCCTTGGCCCCGCCGACCGGAATGGCCTTCAGGCCGACCAGGGCCAGCAGCAGGTCGAACGGTCCGTGATGGCCGCCGGCCGCCTTCTGCGCCGCCAGCAGCTGCTGGGCGACGGTGAACGGCTTGACCAGGAACAGGAAGATCTGGTCGGCGAAGGCGAAACAGACGCCAAAGGCGATGAACAGCGCCACCACGCAGACGATCAGCCGGGTGCGCAGCTCGATCAGGTGGTCGAGCAGCGGGGCGCGCGAGGCCTCGATCTCGTCGTCGATCTCGGGGACGTCGCTCACGAGGTCAGGTCCGAACCGGCGGCCTTGGCCGACCGCTTGCGCGGGACCTTGGCGGCGGGCGGGGCCTCGACGACGGCGGCCTTGGCGGCGCGCTTGCGCGGGGCCGGAGCGGCTTCGACCGACAGGTCCTTGGTCGCGCGCTTGCGGCGCGGCTTGGCGGTCTCGACCAGCTCGACGGCGGGCGTCGCGCCGCCGATCCGGCCAAGCTCGCCGTTCTCGTACTGGTGGCTCATCGGCGGGTGCAACTGGGCGGCGCCGCTGTTGAGGCTGGCGTCGATGTCGGCGAACACCTGGTCGACCCCGGCGTCCTTGGCCGCCGCGGCCGCCTCGTGCATCGGGGCCGTGTACTGGCCCGAACGCATGGCCTCGACTTCCTTGCGCAGGTCGTCGAGCTCGGACTGCCGGGCCATTTCGTCGAAGCTGGACCGGAACTCGGCGGCCATGCCGCGAATCTTGCCCACGAACTGCCCCAGCTTGCGCAGCAGCACGGGAAGGTCCTTGGGACCCACCACGATCAGGGCGACCGCGGCGATGACCAGAAGTTCAGTGCCGCCGATATCAGGGAGCATGGACGCGCCTTAGAGGCCGCGAAGGCGGGCGATCGAGCGCGCGCCGTCCGCGACGGGGATTACGACTTACGCAGGTCTTCTTTTTCGGCCTCGGTGCGCGGCAGGGCGCCCGTCGACTTGTTGGCGGCGACTTCGTCGGAGGTGTCGTCCTTCAGGCCGTCCTTGAACGCCTTGATGCCCTTGGCCGCGTCGCCCATGATTCCCGAGAGCTTGCCGCGGCCGCCGAACAGAAGGGCCACGACCGCGATCACGATCACCCAGTGAATCCAGCTCATGCTACCCATGACGGCGATGCTCCTTGCGACAACGGCCCATAGCCGCTGTGGCTTGTCGTTACAATATCCGGCGCAATATAGGCGGTCGCGCGGCCAAGAGCCAAGGAAACCCGCGCGGTGTTTTTACGCGCGGCGGTCGCTTGACGGATGACCCCGGCGGCGGCCACTTCCGGGCCATGCGCCTCTCCCCGCTCCTGCTGGCCGCCGCCCTGTTCGCCGCATCGGGGGCGCGGGCCGGCGGCGAGCGCGTCACCATCGACCTGACCGCCGGGCGACCGGCCAATGTCGTCGATCTCGGCGCGGCGCTCGGGGCCGGGATCGACGGCATGGGCCAAGGCGAGGTGGCGGCGCTGTTCACGCCGCACAACCTAGCGCGGATGCGCCAGGGCGGACTGCAACCGCTCACCTATCGGCTACGCACCGAACTGGGCATCGAGGCCTGGCACTGGAATCCCGAGGGTCAGTGGAGCGATCCGGCCCACGCCCAGGGCTACTGGACCTCCAGCGACCGCGCCGCGGGGCCGATCCTGCTCAGCCACGGCTACGCCCTGCCCCGCCGCGGCGACAGCGTCGACCAGGCCAACAACGCCGGCTATTCGCGGCTGGACGACGGCGACGACGCCAGCGTCTGGAAGTCCAACCCCTATCTCGACCCGGCCTACAGCCACGCCCC
>JAQGIN010000359.1 GCA_028291125.1 Caulobacter sp. | reverse complement strand
CGCCCGGCAAGGGCGACAAGCGGTTTTCCGACCCGGACTGGGCGACCAATCCGATGTTCGACGTCATGAAGCAGTCCTATCTGCTGAGCTCGAACTGGCTCAACAGCCTGGTCTCCAGCGTCGAGGGCGTGAACCCGGCCGACAAGCGCCGGGTCGAGTTCTTCATGAAGATGCTGACCGACGCCTTCTCGCCGTCGAACTTCCTGGTCTCCAACCCCGCCGCCCTACGCGAGGCGATGCAGACCAACGGCGAGAGCCTGGTGCGCGGCATGGAGAACTTCGCCGCCGATCTCGAGCGCGGCGGCGGCCAGCTGGCCATCAGCCAGACCGACCTGGCCAAGTTCAAGGTCGGCGACAACGTCGCCACCGCCCCCGGCAAGGTGGTCTATCAGAACGACATCCTGCAGCTGATCCAGTTCTCGCCGACCACCGACCAGGTCCACGAGATTCCGCTGCTGATCTTCCCGCCGTGGATCAACAAGTTCTACATCCTCGATCTGCGGCCCGAGAACTCGATGATCCGCTGGCTGACGAGCCAGGGCTTCACGGTGTTCGTCGCCTCCTGGGTCAATCCCGACGCCCGCCTGGCCGACAAGACCTTCGAGGACTATCTGCGCGAGGGGGTCTATGACGCCACCCAGCAGGTGATGACCCAGTGCGGGACCGACAAGGTCAACACCGTCGGCTATTGCATCGGCGGCACCCTGCTGTCCTGCGCCCTGGCCCACATGGCGGCCAAGGGCGACAAGCGGATCAAGTCGGCCACCTTCTTCGCCGCCCAGCAGGACTTCTCCGAGGCTGGGGACTTGCTGCTGTTCACCGACGAGGCCTGGCTGAAGTCGATCGAGAAGATGATGGACCAGGAAGGCGGCTTCCTGCCCAGCAAGTCGATGGCCGACACCTTCAACGCCCTGCGCGGCAACGACCTGATCTGGTCGTTCTTCATCAACAACTACCTGCTGGGCAAGGAGCCGCGGCCGTTTGACCTGTTGTTCTGGAACGCCGACCAGACGCGGATGCCCAAGGCCCTGCACCTGTTCTATCTGCGCAACTTCTATCACGACAACGCCCTGGCCAAGGGCCAGTTGACCCTCGACGGCGTCAAGCTGGACCTCGGCAAGGTCAAGGTCCCGGTGTTCGTGCAGTCGTCCAAGGACGACCACATCGCGCCCTATCGCAGCGTCTATCGCGGGGCCAAGCTGTTCGGCGGGCCGGTGACCTTCATGCTGGCGGGGTCGGGGCACATCGCCGGGGTGATCAATCCGCCAGCGGCCCAGAAGTACCAGCACTGGATCTACGACCACCTGCCCGGCTCGGTCGAGGGCTGGATGGCCGGGGCCAAGGAGTTCGCCGGCTCGTGGTGGCCGCATTGGGCCAAATGGCTGGGCGAGCAGTCGGGCCGCATGATCCCGGCTCGTGATCCGGCGGCCGGTCCCCTGCCCCCGATCGAGGACGCCCCGGGCAGCTATGTGCAGGTGCGGTCGGACGCGGCGGCTTAGCGCCTGCCTCCGCATCCTCCGCTTTAGCGGGGATGCGGAGCGTGGGATGCGTTCAGATCACCCCGATCTCATAGGCCAGCTCCACCGGCATCGCCTCCGTGCTTTCGATCAGCGCTCCCGCCCGCTCGAGATGTTCGACGAAGCGTGGGTCCCCCCGGAAGCTTTGGGCGTGCTCGGCTGTGTCGAAGGCCGAAACCAGGACCACCACGCTCCGCTCGGGCGCGATGAACATTCGACCGCCGACCACGCCGGGAACCGTGCCGCGGATCCGCTCCAGATGGGCTGATTGCAAGGCGATGAATTCCTCGAACCGGCCCGGCTTGATGCGGATGAAATTGACGCTGCGCGCCAGCGGGGCGGTGGGGACGTCAGGGGTCAGGACGGCGTCAACGGTGGCGCGGTCGGGAACGGCGAGGGTCATGAAAGGCTCCTGAAATGGGCGTTGCCGTGGGAGGAGCCTTCTGTGTAAAACCTCAAGCATAGTTAAGGTCAAGCGCCAGTGTCGAAATCCGATTTCCCGGTTCCCGGCCAGACCCTGAGCGTCGGCGAGGTCGCCAAGCGCAGCGGCGTGGCGGTTTCGACCCTCCACTTCTACGAGACCAAGGGCCTGATCCACAGCCTGCGCACCGGGGGCAACCAGCGCCGCTATCCGCGCGGCGTGCTGCGCCGGGTGGCGGTGATCAAGGTCGCCCAGCGCACGGGCATCCCACTGGCGTCGATCCAGAGCGCGCTGGCCAAGCTGCCCCAAGGCCGCGCGCCGACCGCCGAGGACTGGGCCGAACTATCGCGCGTTTGGCGGAGCGAACTGGACGAACGCATCCGTCGCCTGAGCCAGTTGCGCGATCAGTTGGATGACTGCATCGGTTGCGGCTGTCTGTCGCTGAAGACCTGTCCGCTCAGGAACCCTCAGGACGCCCTCGGCGCCCTGGGCGCCGGCCCACGCCTCCTCGAGCCGGGGGCGGGCTGAGCGCCGCTCGGCCAGGGCCGCGCTTCACGGCCCTAGACGACGCGGCGGATCAAAGCCCCGCGCCCTCGTCCAGGCCCAGCATCAGGTTAAGGTTCTGCACCGCCGCGCCCGAGGCGCCCTTGCCCAGATTGTCGAGCAGGGCCACCAGCCGCGCCTGGCTCTCGGAGCCGAACACGAACAGCTTCAGGCGGTTGGTGCCGTTCAGACCCTCGGGGTCGAGGGTCTTGATGTCCCGCGCCTCGTCCAGCGACGCCACCTCGACGAAGGCCTCGCCGTCATAGTGCCGGGCCAGGACGTATTGCAGGCTTTCCGGACCCCGCACGCCGTTCAGCAGGTCCATGTGCAGCGGCAGCTCGACCAGCATGCCCTGGGCGTAGCGGCCGACGGCGGGCATGAAGATCGGCTTGGTCAGCAGGCCGCCGTGCATCTGGATCTCGGGCACGTGCTTGTGCTCCAGGCCCAGGCCGTAAAGGCGGTACGGCACGGTGGTGTAATTCGGCGAGGCGGGGTCCTCGAACTCGGCGATCATCGCCTTGCCGCCGCCGGAATAGCCCGACACGGCGTTGAACGAGACCGGGAATTCGCTATCGAGCAGGCCGGCCGAGACCAGTGGCCGAACCAGGGCGATGGCCCCGGTGGCGTAGCAGCCGGGATTGGAGACGCGGGTCGCCCCGACGATCTTGCCGCGCTGCTCGGCGTCGAGCTCGGGAAAGCCGTACGCCCAGCCGGGCGCGGTGCGATGGGCGGTCGAGGCGTCGATGATCTTGACGGCCGGATTGTCGATCAGGGCCACGGCCTGCCGCGCCGCGTCGTCGGGCAGGCACAGGATCACCGCGTCGACGCCGTTCAGCAACTCGGCGCGGGCGGCCGGGTCCTTGCGCTTGTCGGGGTCGATCGACACCAGCCGCAAGTCGTCGCGGCCTTCCAGGCGCTCGCGGATCTGCAAGCCCGTGGTGCCGGCTTCGCCGTCGATGAAGACTGTCGGGGTCATCGCGAACTCCAAATCCAGACAAGAAAAAAGGCGCTCCGGTTTCCCGAAGCGCCTCTTTCCAAACGCGATCGCTCGCGCTTAGCGCTTCGAGAACTGGAAGCTGCGGCGGGCCTTGGCCTTGCCGTACTTCTTACGCTCGACCACACGGCTGTCGCGGGTCAGGAAGCCGTGCGGCTTCAGGACCGGGCGCAGGCCGGGCTCGTAATAGGTCAGGGCCTTGGACAGGCCGTGGCGCACCGCGCCGGCCTGGCCCGACAGGCCCGAGCCCTCGACGGTGACGATGACGTCGAACTGGCCCAGGCGGTCGGTGACCTCCAGGGGTTGGGCGATCATCATGCGCAGCACGGGACGAGCGAAGTAAACTTCCTGATCGCGACCGTTGATCGTGATCGAACCCTTGCCGGGCTTGATCCAGACGCGGGCGATGGCGTTCTTGCGCTTGCCGGTCGCATAGGCGCGGCCGAGGCTGTCGATCTTCTGGACGGCCGGGGCCGCCGCTTCCGGATTGCTGGACAGGCTGGCCAGCGCGTCAAAGCCTTGGGTGTCGGTCATGGCTTATTTGCTCCGGGTATTCTTGGCGTTGCGCGCCGCGAAGTCGATGACTTCCGGGCTCTGCGCCTGATGGGGGTGCTCGCCATTGGCGTAGATCAGCAGGTGCGTCAGCTGCTTGCGCGCCAAGGGGCTTTCCTTGGGCAGCATGCGCTCGACGGCCTTTTCCAGGACGCGTTCCGGGAAGCGGCCTTCCAGCAGCCGGCGCGGGTTGGTCGACTTGACGCCGCCCGGGTGACCGGTGTGGCGATAGTAGATCTTGTCGTCCAGCTTCTTGCCGGTGAACTTCACCTTGTCGGCGTTGATGACGACGACATAGTCGCCGCTATCGACGTGCGGGGTGTAGTCGGGACGGTGCTTGCCGCGAAGACGCATGGCGATGAACGTCGCCAGACGGCCGACAACGGCGTCCTGGGCGTCGACCACGATCCACTTCTTCTCGACCTCGGCGGGCTTCAGGGAAGCCGTGGTCTTCATCATGGGATTGATCCGTATTCCTTGTACGTCGGGAGCCCGAAAAGCGGCTCCGTCCGTGTGAGGTGCGGGGGATAGAGGAGCCATCCCCGGCTGTCAACACTCTCACGTCATGACGTCCGGAAAACCCTTATGGCATAAGGCTTTTCTTGATGCGGTATCATAATACCGCCTCCGACGGCGACGTCGGGGGCGGTTCGAGACCGTTATTTTCCAGCGTCGAAGCCGAAGGCGTGACGCATCACCTGGTAGAGGTAGCTTTCCTCGACCACGCCGCGCACCAGATAGGCCTGGGGCCCGTCGGCGAACACCCCGACGTCCTCGCCGCTGTGGGCGGCGCTGGGCAGGTTGGCCAGGGCGGCCTGGTGATAGTCGACGTCGTCGAGGTCTTCCTTGGCCGGATCGCTGCGCGGCTCACCGCCCAGCGGCCCGCCCGGCCCGGTGGCGAAGCTCAGGGTCGTATAGGCCTTGCCGTCGCCGGCCAGGATCGGCTGGCCCTCGTTGCCGGCCAGACCGAGGATCGGGGCGTTGCGGGCGGCGTAGCCGCTGATCACCAGACCGTGGCTGTGGTCGGCGGTGACCAGGACCAGGGTGTCCTTGAGGTCGACCTTGGCCAGGACCGCCTTGATGGCGTTGGCGAACTCGACGGTCTCGGTCATCGTCCGCTTGGCGTTGCCCAGATGGCTGCCCATGTCGATCTTGCCGCCCTCGACCAGCAGGAAATAGCCCTTGGGGTTCTTCGACAGGATGTCCACGGCCGCGGTGGCCATCTCGGTCAGGGTCGGCACGCCGTCTCCCAGCAGCGGGCGCTCCAGCTCGTAAGGCAGGTGTTCGGCGCCGAACAGGCCCAGCACATGGCGGGTCTTGCCGGGATCCAACGCCTTCAGCTCGGCGACGGTCGAGACATAGGCCGAGCCCGGCCCTTCGGCCTTCACCCATTCGGCGGTCAGGTCGCGGCCGTCGGCGCGCTTGCCGTCCTTGGCCTCGGGCAGGAAGCGCGAGCGGCCGCCGCCCATCACCACATCCAGCCGCAGGGCGTCGGGGGCCTCGACCAACTGGCGGGCGATGTCCTTGCAGCCGGCGGCGGCGGCCTCGGTCGGCATGTCGCCGTCGCCTTCCCAGTCGCGATAGGCGGTGTGGGCGTAAGCCCCGGCCGGGGTGGCGTGGGTGACGCGGGTGGTGGTGACCGCGCCGGCCGCCAGGCCGTTGCGCTTGGCCAGCTCGGCGATGGTCTCGACCCGGGCGCCCTTTTCCGAGGCGCAATCCTCGGGAAGGGCCGCGCCGGTCAGGCCGATGACCTTGTTGCGGGTCTTCACCCCGGTGGTGATCGCGGTGATGCCGGCGGCGCTATCGGTGACCTGGGTGTCATGGCTGTAGGTCTTGGACAGGGCGGTATAGGGCAGCGCCTCGAACGACAGCGAATTGGACTCGCCGTCGACGTGACGGCTTTGGCCCTCGAAGATCCGCGAGGCGACGACGGTGGAAATGCCCATGCCATCGCCGAGGAACAGGATGACGTTCCTGGCCCGGCCGGTGTTGGGCGTCACCGCCAGGTGCTGGGCCAGGGCCGCCTGGCCGGCCTTGAAATAGGGATCGGCGGTCTGGGCGGCGGGCGGGGTCTGGGCCAGGGCCTGACCGGCGAGCAGCGCGGCGGCGGCGCCCAGAAGGATCGAACGGGACACGCGATTCACGAAGAAGCTCCAGCTTTGCTGGCCTTCCCATCCGCGCCTTTGATGACGGTTGTTACCGGGTCATCAAAAATTCATGGCCGGCGCACCCGCCAGGCGAAACCGGTGGCCGCGGCCAGCAGGATCGCCGCGCCGGTCTGGTGCGTCACGCCCAGCCACACGGGAACATGAGCGATCAGGGTGGCGACGCCGAGGCCGGCCTGCAGGACCACCACCACGGCCACGGCCAGGGCCATGGCCTTGGCCCCGCCCGACAGCCGCCGGTCGACCGCCGTCATCGCCGCCACGGCGATCCCGGCCACGAACAGGGCGTAGGCCATCAGCCGATGGTGCAGCTGCACCGCGCCGGCGCTGTGGGCGATCGTCCCCCAGAACCCGTGACCGGCGTAGTCGGCCGGGAACAGCGCGCCGTTCATCAGCGGCCAGTCATTGTAGACCAGGCCGGCGTCATTGCCGGCCACCAGGGCGCCCAGCAGGCTCTGGACGAACACCGCGCCCAGCAGGGCCAGGGCCCAGCCGCGCCAGCGCGACCGCTCCTCGACCCGCGGCGCGCCGAACCAGGCGTCCAGCCCGGTCCAGATCAACAGCACGAACAGGGCCAGGGCCAGGCCCAAATGGACCATCAGCCGCTCGGGGGCCACCGACACCCGCTCGGCCAGGCCGCTGGACACCATCCACCAGCCGACCAGCCCCTGCAGGCCGCCCAGCCCGAACATCGCCGCGCAACGCCAGATCAGGCGACGGGGAATGGCGCGCTGGACCAGGAACACCAGGAACGGCGCGAAGAACGCCACCCCGACCAGCCGGCCCAGCAGGCGGTGGGCCCACTCCCACCAATAGATGCCCTTGAAGGCCTCGACGGTCATGTCGGGATTGACCAGCCGGTACTGCGGGATCTGCTGGTAGCGGGCGAACTCGGCGGCCCAGGCCGCGTCGCTCATCGGCGGCAGGGCGCCGCTGATCGGCCGCCACTGGGTGATCGACAGGCCCGAATCGGTCAGGCGGGTCGCGCCCCCGACCACCACCATGGCCAGGACCAGGACGGCCACGGCGAACAGCCACAGCGCGACGGGGCGGGAACGATCGGAACGCAGGAAAGACGTCATGTCGGCGAAAAGGCCGCCTGTTCTAGGCCGAAATGGGGCGGCCAAGCCCTAACCTTCCGGGCGGCTTGCGTCCATCGCCGATGACGCGAGCCGCCGCCTCGTGCAAAGGTCCGCCGCGGCCGACCGGCCGGGCGGAGGGGTGATGAGCGCGACGGGCGTCTTGGTGGCGGTGCTGATCGGGATCTTGACGGGCTGGGCCGCCGACCTGGCCTTCGATCGCCGGCGCGGCTTGTTTGGCAAGCTGCTGACCGGCGTGGTCGGCGCCTTCGCCGGGGCCTTCGTCGCCCGGCGCTTCGATTTCGGCGGCGGCGGCCTGGTCGGCGACGGTGTCGTCTGCCTGCTCGGCGCGCTGGTGTTCCTGGCCGCCTTGGCCGTGTTTCGGAGAGTGAGATGACCCCGCTGCCGCCCCGTCTTCGCAAGCTGATCGGCGGGCTGGGAATCCTCGCCTTCCTGGCCTTCTACATCTGGGCGGTGACCGGCCTGTTCGAACGCCTGCCCGACAATCGGCTGATCCAGCTGGCCTATTTCGTCGTCGCCGGCCTGGGCTGGGGCCTGCCGCTGATCCCGCTGATGTCGTGGATGGGCAAGGCCGACAAGAAGCTCTGAGCGGGCCCCGAAACGACAAAAGGGCCGCCTCGCGGCGACCCTTTTTCGACCCTTCCCACCATCTCCAAAGAAATGGTCGGAGCGACAGGATTCGAACCTGCGACCCCTTGACCCCCAGTCAAGTGCGCTACCAGGCTGCGCCACGCTCCGGGGAAGGACGGCCCTTATAGGCGCCGCCCCTGCCCGGGGCAATCGGAAATCTGAGCCGCTTCGGAGGCCGCCCGGCGGCCGGAAAATCAAGGCGTCCGGGGCGTCAATCGCCGCGCAGCAAGCCGTCCAGATGCGCCTTCACCGTCTCCAGCTCGTGCAGGGTGAAGGTCAGCCGGTCGCGGGCCGCCCGCAGGCCGTCGCGCGAGCGTTCGGCCAGCTCCAGGCCGGCGGCGGCCTCGGCCAGGGATTCGGCGACATCGGCGGCGTCCAGCTGCTCGTCGGGCGCGGCCTCGCCCAGGCCGGCGGCGATCACCCGCGCCAAGCCCATCTCTTTGTGCAGCTTCTGCACGCCCTTGATGGTGTAGCCGTCGCCGTGCAGCAGGGCGCGCACGCCGCCGAGCATGGCGATGTCCTGCGGCCGGTAGAAGCGCCGGCCGCCAGCCCGCTTCATCGGGCGAATGAACGAGAACTTGGTTTCCCAGAAGCGCAGGACATGCTGCGGCACGCCCAGCTCTTCGGCGGCTTCGGAGATCGTGCGGAAGGCGTTGGGTCCCTTCGCCACCGCTCTATCCGTCTAGCCGCCCAGGGCGCGGTCGATCCGCGCCTTCATCACCTGCGAGGCGCGAAAGCCGATCACCCGTCGGGGCTCGATCTCGGCCGGCTCGCCGGTCTTGGGATTGCGTCCCATGCGGGCGCGCTTGTCACGCACCTGGAAGACGCCGAACCCGGAGAGCTTGACGGTCTCGCCCGATTGCAGGGCTTCGGCGACCAGGTCGAGCGTGCGCTCGACCAGTCCGGCGCAGTCCTGCCGAGTCAGACCCACTTCTTCATGGACGGCCTCGCAGAGGTCGGCCCGGGTCAATGTCGCGCCTTTCATGACGCCCCCTACGCGCGTGTCACCAGAGGCCTGAATGGCCCGAATATCGCATCAAGTCAAAGGCTCAACGCCAAGACTTCACACTCACTATAGGCATGGCCCGGACGGCGGCGCTAGAGGCGCAGGACGCATGCCCCCCAGGTCAGGCCGCCGCCCATGGCCTCGAGCAGCAGCAATTGGCCCGGCTTGATGCGGCCGTCGGCCACGCCTTGAGCAAAGGCCAGCGGGATCGAGGCGGCCGAGGTGTTGGCGTGCAGGGCCACGGTGGAGATCACCTTGGCCTCGTCGAGGCCGACCCGGTTGGCCACGCCCTGCAGGATGCGCTGGTTGGCCTGGTGCGGAATGAACCAGTCGACGTCGGCGATCGCGATCCCCGCGCCCTTGGCGGCGGCCTCGATGGCCTCGGAGATGTTGATCACCGCGTGCTTGAACACCTGGTTGCCCTGCATCCGCAGCTTGCCGACCGTGCCGGTGGTCGACGGTCCGCCGTCGACATAGAGCAGGTCCTTCTTGGTGCCGTCGGCGCGCAAGGCGAAGCCGAGCAGGCCGCGGTCGGCGGTGGTCCCCTCGCCCGCCCGCGGCTCCAGCACCACGGCCCCGGCCCCGTCGCCGAACAGCACGCAGGTGCCGCGGTCGGTCCAGTCCATCAGCCGGGTCATGGTCTCGGCCCCGATCACCAGGGCGCACTTGGCGTGGCCGCGGGCCACGAAGCCGTCGGCGACGCTCAGCGCGTAGACGAAGCCCGAGCACACCGCCTGGATGTCGAAGGCGATGCCGATCGGCGCGCCCAGCTTGCGCTGGACGATGGTGGCGGTGGCCGGGAAGGTCAGGTCCGGAGTGGTGGTGGCGACGATGATCAGGTCGACCTCGGCGGCGGTGCGGCCGGCCGCTTCCAAGGCCCGGCTCGCCGCCTCGAAGGCCAGGTCGGACACCGCCTGGTCGGGCGAGGCCTGGTGGCGCTGGCGGATGCCGGTGCGCTCGACGATCCAGGCGTCGCTGGTGTCGACGAACTTGGCCAGGTCGTCATTGGTGACGATATTGGGGGGCAGATACCCGCCGACGCCGGTGACGACGCTACGAACTACGCTCACTCAGCCGCTCCATGGCTCTCGGGGGAACGGCCGGCGGCGTCGCCGGCCTCGGCCTTGGGCGTCCCATCGATGGGGGAGACGGCGGTCAGGCGTTTCAGATTACGATCGATCTCGGCGGTGAAGTCGCTGCGCGCCAGGTCGGTGGCGACGCGGATCGCCGAGGCGAACCCGCGGGCGTCGGCCCCGCCGTGGCTCTTGACGACGATGCCGTTGAGCCCCAGCAGCGGGCCGCCGTTGACGCGGCCCGGATCCAGCCGGGCCCGCATCTTCTTCAGCGCGCCGGAGGCGATCAGGGCGCCCAGCAGGGCCAGGGGGCTGGAGGTCAGGGTGGTCTTGATCTCGTTCGAGAAGAACCGCGCCAGGCCCTCGGCGGTCTTCAGGGCGACATTGCCGGTGAAGCCGTCGGTGACCACCACGTCGACCGTGCCATAGGCGATGTCGGTGCCCTCGACGAAGCCACGATAATCGAAGTCCAGCGGGGTCTCGCGCAGGATGCGATTGGCCTCGCGCACCTCCTCGTGGCCCTTCTGGTCCTCGGAGCCGACATTGAGCAGGCCGACGGTGGGCCGGGCCGAACCGTGCACCGCGTGGTGGAAGGCCGCGCCCATGATCGCGAACTCGACCAGCTGGGCGGCGTCGCTCTCGATATTAGCCCCGACGTCGAGCACGGCGGTGACGCCCTTCATGGTCGGCCAGCTGGCGACGATGGCCGGGCGTTCGAGGTCGGCGCCCATCCGCAGGATCAGCTTGGAGATCGCCATCAGCGCGCCGGTGTTGCCGGCCGAGACGCAGGCCTGGGCCTCGCCGTCGCGCAGGGACTCGACGGCGTTCCAAAGGCTGCTGCCCTTGCCGCGGCGCATGGCCTGGGCGGGCTTTTCCTCCGAAGCGATGAACTTGTCGGTGTGGCGCACCTCGCTGACCGCCCGCGCGGCGGGGTGGCGGTCGAGCTCCGGCTTCAGGCGGGCCTCGTCGCCGTGCAGCAGGAAGCGGACGCCGGGGAGCGCTTGGGCGGCCAAAGCCAGGCTCGGCACGACCACGGGCGGGCCGTGGTCGCCGCCCATGGCGTCGATGGAGATGACGACGGAATCAGACACGCGGCGCTATCGGCTCCAGAGTCCCGGCGTCGGCCCGGGGCGAGGCGGCGGACGATACATCCGCCCTGGTTTCATGCAAGCGAGACGAAATCAGGGTCTCAGCCCTCCCCGCCCGGGTTTTTCAGCGCCTTCAACGCCGCGAACGGCGACAGGTCGACTGTCGGCTGCGGCGCCTCGAACACCGCGCCGGGCTTGCGCGGGAACGGGTCCAGGGCCAGGGCCAGGTGCTCGACCACATAGGCCGAGACGTCGATCGTCTGGCCCTCGAGCACGTCGGGCGGGTCGTCGGAGTCCAGGTCCACCCCCAGTTCGCCGCCCTCTTCCTGCGGGGCGTGCTCGCTGTCGGCCGGGATGACGCGGACGCTGAACCGGGTCTCGATCGGCTCCTCGAACTCGTCGGCGGTGGCGCTGCACACCTGCACCACCCGGGCCCGCAACAGGCCCGAGACCTCGGCGCCGTCCATCCACGAGCTGACGAACACCTCGGCGCGCAGGGATTCCAGCGACACCAGGCCGATGGCGCGGGCGATCGCCTTGCGGTCCTCGGCGTCGGGCTCCAGCACGGCCGAGACGCCGCCGCGATCGGCCTGGGCCAGGGTCACCTTCAGGGGCCAGGGAGCGATCACGCCATCGGCCATCGCAGATCTCCGTTCAGCAGGCTGTCCAGGGGTTGGGCCGCCAGCGCCTCGCGCGCGGCGATCACATAGGCGGTCAGGCCCGCGCTGTCGCCCTCGGCGCGCTCCTCCAGGGCGGTGCGGGCCAGGAAGGCGTCGAGGCCGGCGCGGTCCGGCAGGCTGGCGATCGCCTCGTCGAAGCCCTTCAGCCGGCCGTAGAAGGCCCCGGCCAGTTTCTTCATCTTCTTGCCGACCGCGGTGTCGGCGACGCCGATCTCGCGGAAGGCGTCATCCAGGCCGCGCACATAGGCGTCGAACGTGGCCTGGGAAGTCTCGGCGGCGGGCGCGCCCTGCCCCTTCAGCCGCTCCAGCACCAGGATCACGTGCAGGGTGAACAGTTCGAACCGCCCCTCCATCGAGTCGCGCACGCCGAACGTCGTGTAAAACGCCGGCGACCGGGCCTGGCTCACCGCCGCGGTGTAGAGCTTGCCCCCCGCCGCCTTGGCGGGCCTGGGTTTGAGAAGCCTGTCCAGTATCATTCATCGCCTCGATTTCGCCGCGAGCCTCGGTCTAGATGACGCATGGCTCCACGCGGGCCATTGAACTAAGCCCGCGCGGGCGATAGGTCAAAGTCCAGCATCTTCCGGTCCCGGAGCCCGTATGTTTCGTCCTGTCGTTTTCGCCGCCGCTGTCATCGGCCTCGCCGCCGTCGCCGGAGGTTGCACGCCGTTGACGAGCTACTCCGGCTTCCAGGCGATCGAAGCCCGTCCCGCCGACATGAAGGTGGGCGTCGACAGCAAGTCGACGGTCACCGAGAAGCTGGGCTCGCCCTCGGCCAGCTCCACCTTCGACAACAACACCTGGTACTACATCTCGCAGACCACTGACCGCATCGCCTTCTACAAGCCGCGGGTGGTCAAGCGCGACGTGGTCGCCATCAGCTTCGCCAAAGAGGACGAAAAGGTCCTGGCGGTGAACAACTACACGTTGAAGGACGGCAAGGTCATCGCTTTCAACGGCCGCGAGACGCCGACCCGCGGCCGCGAAATGACCATCCTCGAGCAGCTGCTCGGCAACGTCGGCCGCGGCGGCATGCTGCCCCAGGACGACGAAGGCGTGCCAGGCACGCGTCCGGGCGACCGCCGCTAGAGCCACGGAGCGGCGTCGTTAACCCGACGCCGCAACCCTTCCTCAACATCGACGCGCCAATTTGTCACAGGGCGGCGTGGCGAAAGCGGCGCCGCCCGCGACCTGAGGACGGCTCGATGAGCAGTATTGACCTGAAACCCCTGACGATCCTGGTGATCGACGACAACGCGCACATGCGCGTCATCCTGATCGAGATCCTCAAGGCGCTCGGCCTGCGCGACATCATCGAGGCCGACGATGGCTCGCGAGGCCAGCTGGCGGTGATGAGCCACGAGATCGACCTGATCTTCACCGACCTGATGATGCAGCCGATCGACGGCCTGACCTTCATCCGTTGGCTGCGCAACGCCCCGGCCAGCCCCAACCCCTATACGCCGGTGATCATGCTCACCGGCCACGCCACCAAGCGCAGCCTCGAGGAGGCGCGTCAGGTCGGGGTCACCGAATTCCTCGCCAAGCCCCTCACCGCCCGCGGCGTGCTCCACCGCATCAACGAGGTGATCAACAACCC
>JAQGIN010000357.1 GCA_028291125.1 Caulobacter sp. | reverse complement strand
CGGGCCGTCACTGGACCACCCGGGCTGGCGATGAAGCCGCCAGACATAAGGCTCGCCATCGACCTCGATCTCAAACTCAGGGCTTTGCTTGGTTCGTGCCATGCAAGGGTGTTAACCCGGCGAGCGCCCCCAGGCCACCCCGCCCCGGGACATCGGCGGTGTCCATGAGCGTGGCCGACCCGCCATTTCAACCGGGCGGGACAACGCCTATCTTGGAGGGGACCCGCCGCGAAGGAGACCGCCCATGACCGCCAAGACCGAAACCGCGATCCTCGCCGGGGGCTGCTTCTGGGGGGTGCAGGACCTGCTGCGGCGCTATCCCGGCGTCCTCTCGACCCGCGTCGGCTATTCCGGCGGCGAGGTCCCGAACGCCACCTACCGCAACCATGGCAATCATGCCGAGGCGATCGAGATCGTCTTCGATCCGCAGATCATCTCGTTCCGGCGGCTGCTGGAGTTCTTCTTCCAGATTCACGACCCGACCACGCTGAACCGCCAGGGCAACGACCTGGGCGCCAGCTACCGCTCGGCGATCTTCTACACCAGCGAGGAGCAGAAGCGCGTGGCGCTGGACACCATCGCCGACGTCGACGCTTCCGGCCTGTGGCCGGGCAAGGTGGTGACCGAGGTGACCGCGGCCGGGCCGTTCTGGGAAGCCGAGCCCGAGCACCAGGACTATCTGGAGCGCATCCCCAACGGCTACACCTGCCACTTCATCCGCCCGAACTGGACCCTGCCGGTGCGCGCCGCGGCCCAATAACCCGACGGCGCCCTCGCGCGCCTGGGCCGGCGACATTGACCTTGGCGAGGCGAATAAGGGCCCATGCGATACCAGGCCCGCGAAAAGGACAGCCATGAACAGCGCGAAGATTGGACGCCGAAGCCTGCTGGGCGCGGCCGGACTGTTGATGGCCCGCCCGCTCCACGCGTGGGCGGCGGGCGCCAAGCCGCGGGTGACGATCCAGACCGACCACGGCGCGATCGTCGTGGAGCTGGAGGCCGAGAAGGCGCCGATCACGGCGGCCAATTTCCTGCGCTATGTCGACGCGCGAAAATACGACGGCGGCGCGATCTATCGCGCCTCGCGGGCGCGGGGGACGCCGGGCGGCGGCTCGATCCAGGGCGGCCCCTCGGTCCGGGCCCGGCGCTTCGCGCCGATCGCCCATGAAAGCACCCGGACGACCGGGCTGAGGCACAAGGCCGGGACCATCTCGATGGCCCGCAACGCGCCGGGGTCGGCGACCGCGGACTTCTTCATCTGCGCCAGCCCGATGGCCTATCTGGACGCCCATCCCGGCGCGCCCGGCGACAACCAAGGCTTCGCGGCCTTCGGCGCCGTGATCAAGGGCCTGGACGTGGTGCGGAAGATTCTCGCCCTGCCGACCGATGGAACGCCGCTGACCCCGGGCATGAAGGGCCAGATGCTCAATCCGCCGGTGGCGATCCTTGGCATGACGCGGGTGCGCTGAGCTCTGGGTACGCCCCCGCGTGCTTGGACCGCTTTGGTGGTAGGGTGACCGGAGGGGCCGCTCGCCCCTTGTTCGGGACGCGCCGAGCCCCAGATTTGAGTCTCCACAGGAGATTGGCTTGACCTCACCCTTCCACGGCCATGAAGTCGAGGCCCGGCTGCGCCCCGCCGCCGACGCCTATGCGTTCGACCTGGACGGCGCGCTGTCGGCCGTCGTCGCCCTGGAGGCGCGCGTTCCCCGCGACGCCTACACCGCCGCGATCCTGGGCACGGAGCGGCTCGGCAACGGCATCGTGATCAGCACGGGCGGCCTGGTGCTGACCATGGCCTATCTGATCACCGAGGCCGAGGAGGTCACCCTGACGCTCGACGACGGCCGCCGCGTGCCGGCCCACGTGCTGGGCTTCGACGCCCAGAGCGGCCTCGGCGTGGTTCAGGCGCTGGAGCCGCTGGATCTGACTCCGCTGGCCCTGGGGACCTCGCGCGGCCTCGAGGCCGGCAGCCCGGTGATCGTCGCCGGGGCCGGCGGGCGCTCGCACGCGGCGGCCGGACGGGTGGTCGCCCGCATGCCGTTCGCCGGCTATTGGGAATATCTGCTGGACGACGCCATCATCACCGAGCCCGCCCATCCGCATTGGAGCGGCGCGGCCTTGATCGGGCCGGCGGGAGATCTGGTGGGGATCGGCTCCCTGAGCCTGGAGCGGCAATCGCGCGGCGGCGGCGTGCAGCCCATCAACATGTTCGTGCCCGCCGAGCTGTTGGCGCCGATCCTGGACGACCTGGCGCGCGGCAAGCCGGCGCACCCGCCGCGCCCGTGGCTGGGCGTGTTCGCGCAGGAAACCGAAAACCACGTCGTCCTGGTCGGGGTCTCGCCCGGCGGACCGGCCGCCCGCGCCGAGCTTCGCGCCGGCGACGTGATCCTCGCCGTGGCCGGCGAGGCGGTCTCCGACCTGGCGCGGTTCTACACCCGGCTGTGGGCGCACGGCCCCGCCGGCGCGACCATCCCGCTGCGCATCCGGCGCGAGCACGACGTCTTCGAGGTCGAGGTCCGTGCGGTGGATCGCGCCTCGCTGCTGAAGAAGCGCCGGCTCAACTGACGTCGCGAGGGCCGAGGCGTCCGCGAGCGGCCTAGGGCCGGGCCTTGGGCGGCAGGGCTGCGACCTCTTCGGGCGTCAGCTTGCGGATGTCGCGGACCGGGCATCTCTGGGTTCCGATCGACGAGGGGACGATCAGTTCGGCGTCGAACCCCGAACAGATGAAGCCGCCGCCCCGCGAGACCAGGCCTAGGCGCCAGGACCAGTCGACGTCGGGGCAACGGCCAAACATCTTGAACGCGTAGACATCCTTGACGCCCACGCGGACATAGACGTGCTCGTCGTCGACGGCCGAGAAGCCATTGACGTTGTTGGCGTAGAAGCACTGGCGCGCCGGCGAGGCCTTCTTGGGCGCGGCGTCCGCCGTCCCGGCGCAGAGCGCCAGAACGGCGAGGAGCGACGCGGCGAGCGCGGGTTTGAGGGTCATGGGTTGCATCCTCTTCGAACATTGGAGTCTCGCGTCCGATCACTCAAATCCCGCCCGCGCTCCAATGCAATGCGGATCCCCGTGGCCGTGGGGCGGCGCGGCCTAGGGCGGCGGCCTCAGGCCGGCCATCAGGATCTCGATCAGCCGCCGCGCGCTCGGCTCCCAGTCGGGTTGATCGTAGCCGTGGCTCACGCCCACCATGATCCGGTAGAGATCGTCGGGGCCGAGGTCCGGGCGGATGTCGCGGCTGGCGATCGCGGCCCGCGCGAGCCGGTTCATCGCTTCGGTGATCGCCGCCCCCGACGAGGCGTAGACCCGCGGGCCGTCGCCGGGCGACGCCCGCAGCGCCGGGGCGATCACGCGCTTGGTGGCCATGTAGTCGATCAGCAGGTGCAGCCAGGCCTCCAGAGCCTGGCCCGGCGGCCGCGTGGCCAGCAGAGCGTCGGCCGAGGCGGACAACTGCTCCACCTCGCGCCGATAGACCGCCGCCAGCAGCGCGTCACGGGTCGGGAAATGACGATACAGGGTGCCGATGCCCACGCCGGCGCGGCGGGCGACCTCCTCGAGCGGCACGTCGGCGCCGATCTCGGTGAAGGCCGTCTTGGCGGATTCCAGCAGTTGTTCGCGGTTGCGCAGGCTGTCGGCTCGCGGCTTACGGCCTGTTTCGTTTCCGACGCTCACATGGTCCCCTTGAAAAACGGAGGCGCCCTCCGCAAATATTCGGAGGACGCCTCCGATTCATATGGCGAGGCGCGGCGGCCCCCGCAACAACCGGCCAAGGAGACCTTTTCATGAGCGGACCTTTCGGAGCAACCTCCACGACCGACGACGTCCTCGACGGCGTCGACCTCGCCGGCAAGCGCGTGCTGGTGACCGGCGCCTCGGCCGGCCTGGGCGTGGAAACGGCCCGGGCCCTGGCGGCGCACGGCGCGCGGGTGATCGGCGCGGCGCGCGACCTCGACAAGGCTAGGCGCGCCACCGAGACGGTGCGAGCCCAGGCCGCCAATGGCGGAAGCCTGGAGTTGGTCGAACTCGATCTCGCCAACCTCGCCAGCGTGCGCGCCCGCGCCGACGCCCTGGTGGCCGCCGGCCGGCCCTTCGACCTCATCATCGCCAACGCCGGCGTGATGGCCACCCCCTTTGGCGATACGGCCGACGGCTTCGAGTCCCAGTTCGGCACCAATCATCTGGGCCATTTCGTGCTGGTGAACCGACTGGCGCCCCTGCTTGGCCAGGGCGCGCGGGTGGTGGTGCTCTCGTCCGCCGGCCACCGGTTCTCCGACGTGAATCTCGATGACCCCAATTTCGATCACACGGAGTACACGCCGTTCGGCGCCTACGGCCGCTCGAAGACCGCCAACGCCCTGTTCGCCGTGGAGTTCGACCGCCGCCACAAGGCTCGCGGCGTCCGCGCCGCCGCCGTCCACCCGGGCGGGATCCAGACCGAGCTCGGCCGTCACATGACGCCCGAGACGACGCAAAAGATGATCGAGAACATCAACGCCAGCCGCCCGGAAGGCGCCCCCGCCTTCGAGTTCAAGACCATCCCGCAAGGCGCGGCCACCTCGGTCTGGGCCGGCGTGGCCGCCCCGGCCGACGCGGTGGGCGGCCGCTATTGCGAGGACTGCCACGTGGCCGAGGTCATCGACGGGACCGAGATGATGCGGGGTGGCGTGCGGCCCTACGCCATCGACCCGGAGCACGCCAAGGCGCTCTGGAGCCGGAGCGAGGACCTGGTCGGCGAGCGGTTCTGAGGCGCCTCGCGGCGGCGCTCGCCTCTACGGCTGGGTGCCGCCGGTCGCTGCGGGATAGAGCTGCATCCAGGGCGGCGGCGAACGGTCCAGGCGCGCGACCAGACCGTCGCGGACCGGGCGATACCGGGCGTCGAGCAGGCTGGCCAGACTGAAGGTCGCCACCGCGTTGGCCGGATCCCACGGGTGCGGCGCGTATTCCTTTTGGCCCGCCGCCGCCCGGTCGCGGTCGAACTGGATCTTCGAGCGGGCGAACTCGATATGGACCTTTTCGCCCGTGGCGTAGGGGGCCAGCCAGTCCAGGGCGGCCGGCAGGTTGGCCCCCGCCGGGTTGCGCCAGCCGAACCAGTCCTCGCCATGGGCGCGGGCGGCCAGGGCGGCCATCTGCAGCGGATCGAGGTCGTAGGTGACGTAGTGCAGGGCGTCGCGCTCGTGGAAGTCGTAGACGGCGCCGTCGGCCAGCAGATTGGCCGAGATCTGGGCGCGGAACGCCTGGCGGGCGCGGTCGATCAGCTTGGCGTCGCCGGTCTGGAAGGCCGCCAGGGCGGCCAGCTTGACCCGATGGCTCTGCCAGTTGGTGTTGAAGTTGCGCGGCTTGGCGTCCATGGCGTCGAGATAGCCG
>JAQGIN010000323.1 GCA_028291125.1 Caulobacter sp. | reverse complement strand
GGGGCCTCCGACGACGATCCCAGCGGCATCGCCACCTATTCCCAGGCCGGGGCGCAATTCGGCTACGGCCTGAGCTGGGTGCTGCTGTTCAGCTGGCCGTTGATGTGCGCGATCCAGGAAATCAGCGCCCGGATCGGTCGCGTGACCGGCCGCGGCGTCGCCGGCAATCTCAAGCGCCACTATCCCGCCCCGCTGGTCCATGGCGTGGTGACGCTGCTGGTGTTGGCCAATGTCATCAATATCGGCGCGGACCTCGGCGCCATGGCCGCCGCCCTGAAGCTCCTGATCGGCGGACCCCAACTGATCTATGTGGCCCTGTTCGGCGCGGTCAGCGTGGCTCTGGAGATCTTCTCGCGCTATTCGCGCTACGTCTCGGTGCTCAAGTGGCTGACGCTGTCGCTAATGGCCTATGTCGGCGTCGCCTTCGTCGTCCATGTTCCCTGGCGCACCGTGGCCGAGGCCCTGATCGTCCCCCACGTCACCTTCAGCGCGGGATACCTCACCGCCATCGTGGCCCTGCTGGGGACGACCATCAGCCCCTACCTGTTCTTCTGGCAGGCCGAGGAGGAGGTCGAGGAGGTCAAGGCGCGGCCCGAGGCGTGGCCGCTGGCGCGCGCGCCGCAGCAGGCCCCGTCGGAGTTTCGCCGGATCCGCATCGACACCTATGTCGGGATGGCGATCTCGAACCTCGTGGCGCTGTTCATCATCCTCACCACCGCCGCCACCCTTCACGCGCACGGCGTCACCGACATCCAGACCTCGGCCGAGGCGGCCCAGGCCCTGAGGCCGATCGCCGGCCCCCTGGCGTTCTTCGTGTTCGCGCTGGGCATCATCGGCACCGGGCTCCTGGCCCTGCCCGTCCTGGCCGGGTCATCGGCCTACGCGCTCGGCGAGGCCCACGGCTGGCATGTCGGACTGGGGCGCAAGCCGCATAGGGCCAAGGCCTTCTATGCCGCCATCGCGGTGGCGACGCTGGTCGGAATCGTCCTCAACCTCACGCCGATCGATCCGATCAAGGCGCTGTTCTGGAGCGCGGTGATCAACGGCGTCGTCGCCGTTCCGGTGATGGCGCTGATGATGCACCTGTCGAGCCACGAGACCGCCATGGGCCCGTTCAAGTTGCCCGTCGGCCTGAGGATCGTCGGCTGGACGGCGACCGGGGTCATGGCGCTGGCCGCGATCGGCCTGTTCGCCACCTGGGGGAAGTAATTCCGGCCTAGTCGACCGCCAGCATGCCGATCAGCTGCAGCCGGAAGACCATCACGCTGCCCGCCGGGATCGGCCCGGCCGCCTGGTCGCCATAGCCCAGCGAGGCCGGCACATAGAGGGTCCATTCGTCGCCGACATGCATCAGCGGCAGGGCCTCCATCCAGCCGGGCACCAGCCCCTCGGCCGGCATGATCGCCGCCTGGCCGCGCTGGAACGAGCTGTCGAACACCGTGCCGTCCAGCAGCTTGCCTTCGTAGTGGACCTTGATGATGTCGCCGATCTTGGGCGACGGCGCGTCCTTGGGGCCGGCCTTGACCACCTTGTACTGCAGGCCCGACGGCAGGGTGACCACGCCCGGGGCCTTGGCGTTCTGGGCCAGGAAGGCCTGGCCCTCGGCCAGGGCCTTGGACGGATCGACGGCGGCGGCCAGCGACGGCGGCGGGGTCACGTCCTGGGCCAGGACGGGGCTCGACAGCAGGGACAGGCCCAGCACCAGGCCAGCGATACGGATCATCGAAAAACTCACGTCTAGTAGGGCAGCGGCTGGGCCGGAGTCGGGCCGGGCGCGGGGGGCGGGGCGGCGGGGTCGATCGGGGCGGGCGGCGTCTCGCCGCCGCCCAGCAGATCGCCGATCGGGTCCTGGGTCGGCTCCGGCGTGATCGTGCCGCCGGGGATCGGCGTCGATTTCAGCCGCGGCAGGGCGGCGGACATGAAGCTGCGCCAGATTTCGGCCGGGGCGCCGCCGCCGGTGACCCGCCGCATCGGAGTGTTGTCGTCCTTGCCGGTCCACACCGCCGTCACGAAGCCGCCGGTGTAGCCGACGAACCAGGCGTCGCGGTAGTCGCTGGTGGTGCCGGTCTTGCCGGCGATGTCGTAGCCGCCGACCTTGGCGCGGCCGCCGGTGCCGTCGTTCACCACCTGGCGCATCATCTGGTTCATGTACTGCAGGGCCGGAGAGCCGATCACCGCCGGGCGCTGGGTCTTCTCGACATTGTGGTCGTACAGCACCTTGCCGCCGGCGGTGCGGATGCGCTCGATGCCATAGCCCTTGGCCAGGAAGCCGCCGTTCGAGAACGGCGCATAGGCCTGGGCCATCTCCAGCGGGCTGACCTCGACCGCGCCCAGGGCCATCGACGGATCCAGCTGGATCTTCGAGGTGATGCCCAGGCGGCGGGCGGTGGCGGCGACATTGGCGGTGCCGACCTCGTTGGCCAGCCGCGCCGCCACGGTGTTGATCGACTGGGCCAGGGCGGTCTGCAGGGTGATCTGGCCGAGATATTTGTTGGTGTAGTTGCGCGGCTCCCAGTTGCCGATCTTCACCGGCTCGTCGACCACCAGCACGTCGGGCGTGCGGCCCTGCTCCATGGCGGTCAGATAGACGAACGGCTTGAAGGCCGAGCCGGCCTGGCGGCGGGCGGTGGTGGCGCGGTCGAACTGGCTGTCGCCATAGTCCTCGCCGCCGACATAGGCGCGGATGCGGCCCTCGCCGTCCATGGCCACCAGGGCGGCCTGCTGCACGCCTTCCTTGACGTGGCCCTCGACGCCCAGCTTCACCGAGCGCTCGGCCCCCACCTGGATCGGCAGGTCCAGGGTGGTCTCGACCACCAGGTCCTCGGTCGGCTCGCCGACCAGGGATCGCACCTGGGCGTCGACCCAGTCGGTGAAATATTGGGCGCGCTGGTTGGCCAGGGTGGCCGAGACCCGCACCGGCTCCTGGATCGCCTCGTCCATCTCTTCGGCGGTGATGGCCTTCATCCGCACCATCTCGTCGAGCACGACGGTGGCGCGGCGGGCGGCGCGTTCCTTGGCCGAGACCGGCGAATAGCGCGACGGGCCCTTCATCATCCCGGCCAGCAGGGCGGCCTCGCCGACGGTCAGCTGGGCGGCGGGCTTGTTGAAATAGCGCTGCGAGGCGGCCTCGATGCCATAGGCCCCGGCCCCGAAATAGACCCGGTTCATATAGAGGGCGAGGATCTGCTTCTTGGAGAACTTCATTTCCAGCCACACCGCCAGGATCAGCTCCTGGGCCTTGCGGCGATAGTTCTGGGCCGGGCTGAGGAACAGGTTGCGGGCCAGCTGCTGGGTGATGGTCGAGCCGCCGCGCTGCGGGCCGCCGCGATGGGCGACGTTCCACAAGGCCGAGCGGGCGATGCCCCAGGGGTTGAAGCCGAAGTGGTGGTAGAACTGGCGGTCCTCGATGGCCACGAAGGCGGCCGGCACATAGGGCGGCAGGGCGTCGAGGTCGACCGGCGGCGCGTACTGGCTGCCGCGCACCGCCAGCAGGGCCCCGGAGCGGTCGAGATAGTTGATCGAGGGCTGGCGCTTGACGTCGTACAGCTTGGAGGTGTCGGGCAGGTCGCTGGCGAACACCGCGAAGAAGGCGACCACGAAGATCAGGCCCCAGACGCCCAGCACCGTGCTCCAGTAGAACAGCGCTTGCAGCGGCGTGCGCTGCGGCTTCGCCGGCTTGTTCCCGCCGAAGGGTCCGTTCGCCATCGTCGTCGTCTTCCTTGGACCCGCCGCCCCGGAGCGTCCGGCGGTCGTCATAACCGAAGCTCACCAAGCGCGCGACAAGATTGACGAGATATGAACGCCAGACCTAGGTTTGCGTGCGAGGCGCCTTGGCGGGCGGCGCGACCCCTGCCAAAGGAGAGCGCGTGTCCTCCCTGCTCGAAACCGCCCATCCGCTCGACTCCGCCCGCGACGTCCTGCGCCGCACCTTCGGTCACGCCGATTTCCGAGGCCTGCAGGCCGGGGTGATCGGCGAGCTGATGGCCGGGCGCAGCGCCCTGGCCGTACTGCCGACCGGCGGCGGCAAGAGCCTGTGCTACCAGATCCCGGCCATGCTGCGCCCGGGCCTCGGCCTGGTGGTGTCGCCGCTGATCGCCCTGATGTCCGACCAGGTGGCCGGCCTGCAGCAGGCGGGCGTGGCGGCCGAGCGGCTGGACTCCAACACCGCCCCCGATGAGCGCCAGTCGATCTGGCGGCGGATCGACGAGGGGTCCTTGGACCTGCTGTATCTGTCGCCCGAAGGCCTGATGCAGCCGTCGATGCTGAATCGGCTGGGCCAGCTGAAGCTGTCGATCGTCGCCGTCGACGAAGCCCACTGCGTCAGCCAGTGGGGCCACGACTTCCGCCCGGAATACCGCATGCTGGGCCGGCTGGCCGAGGTGTTCCCGCACGTGCCGCGGCTGGCGGTCACCGCCACCGCCGACGCCCGCACCCGCGACGACATCCGCGCCGAGCTGCGCCTCGACGGGGCCGCCGAGTTCGTCGACAGCTTCGCCCGCCCCGAACTGGCCCTGAACGCCGAGCGCAAGCGCGGCAAGGGTCACGAGCGGGTCATCGAACTGGTCACCGAGCGGCCGGGCCGGGCCGGGGTGGTCTATGCCGGCTCGCGCGACTCCACCGAGAAGCTGGCCGAGAAGCTGATCACCGCCGGCGTGCCGGCCCTGGCCTATCACGCCGGCCTCGACAAGGCGGTGCGGGCCCGGCGGCTGGAAGAGTTCCTCGAGGCCGACGCGGCGGTGATGGTGGCGACCATCGCCTTCGGCATGGGCGTCGACAAGCCCGACGTCCGCTTCGTGATCCACGCCGACCCGCCGGCCGCCATCGAGGCCTATTGGCAGGAGATCGGCCGGGCCGGCCGCGACGGTCAGCCGGCCGAGGGCATCACCCTGTACGGTTCGGCCGACCTGGCCTGGGCGATCCGGCGCATCGACACCCGCGAGGCCCCCGAAGAGGTCAAGGCGGTGCAGATCCGCAAGGTGCGGCAGTTCTACGCCATGCTCGAGGGCGTCACCTGCCGCGCCGCCGCCGTGCGCCGCTATTTCGGCGAGGAGGGCGTCGCCCGCTGCGGGGTCTGCGACGTCTGCCTGTCGCCGCCGCAAGGAATCGACGCCAGCCAGGCGGCCCAGAAGGCGCTGTCGGCCGCCCACCGTCTGGGCGGGCGCTTCGGCCGCGGCCGGCTGGTCGACCACCTGCTGGGCAAGACCAAGGACGTCTCGGCCACGGAGTCCGCCCTCTCGACCTGGGGCATCGGCAAGGAGCTCAGCCCCGCCGTCTGGCGCGACCTGATCGACCAGCTGCTGTTCGAAGGCCTGCTCAAGGAAGACCCCAACGACGGCCGCCCCCTGATCGGGCTGGGGGACGCGGACGCCGTGCGGGCCGTCTATCGCGGCGAACGCCGCGTGTCGGTGCGCAAGGCGCCGGAAAAGCATGACGCCATCCGCCCGGCCCGGGGCGTCGGCAAGAAGCGCCGCGAGATCGTCGTGGCGATGGAAGACCAGGCCCTGTTCGAGGCCCTGCGCGCCTGGCGCCGCGAGGAGGCCGGCCGCCAGCATGTGCCGCCCTATGTGATCTTCGGCGACGCCACCCTGGCCGAGATCGCGCGCGACAAGCCGGCCAGCGACCGCGCTCTGCTGGCCATCAACGGCATCGGCGAGGAAAAGCGCGCCCGCTACGGTGAGGACATCCGGGCCATCGTGAAGTCGATGGGCTAGGAGCGAGTCCCTCAACCATCCGGCGCCGCCTCGTCCCAGACTTCGTCAAATCCCGTGCTCGAAGCGCACGATCAGCCCGGCCTCTCCCG
>JAQGIN010000322.1 GCA_028291125.1 Caulobacter sp. | reverse complement strand
GCCGCCCTGACGGCCTGAACACGCCACCACTCCGTCCTGAAACCGCCAAAACCTCCTTTCAGAGGCCCTAAAAGGCCGCCTCAACGCTTCAACACCGCTGATCAACGCGTAACGCAGCGGTCCCCCTTTGGGGGAGGAGCGTCGCAGGCGCGGAGGGGGCCAGTGCGAGCCAGCCTGTAACCTTTCGCCCTCGACCGGCGTATCCTACAGCGACGCCCCCGCCCAAGGACCCCGCCATGCTCCGCCGCCTCTTCTTCCTCCTCGCCGGCCTGACCCTGCTGTCGGCCCCCGCCCTGGCCGCGCCCGCCCCCAAGACCGAGACCGCCGTTTTCGCCGGCGGCTGCTTTTGGTGCATGGAGCACGACATGGGCGGCGTCCCCGGGGTGCTGAAGGTGGAGTCCGGCTACACCGGCGGCAACGTCGACCGCCCGACCTATCGCGACGTCACCAGCGAGACCTCCGGCCACTACGAGTCGGTGCGCGTCACCTACGACCCGGCCAAGCTCGACTACGGCTTCCTGCTGCACCGCTACTGGAAGCTGGTCGACCCCACCGACGACGGCGGCCAGTTCTGCGACCGCGGTCCGTCCTACCGCCCGGCGGTGTTCGTGAGCGGACCGGCCCAGCGGGCCATCGCCGAGCGCTCGCGGGCCATGGTCGCCAAGGACCTCAAGCGCGGGACGATGAAGACCCCGATCCTCGACCTTGCGACCTTCTGGCCGGCCGAGGCCTATCACCGCGACTACGCCAAGCGCCACGCCGTCGACTACAATGTCTACCGCCTGGGCTGCGGCCGCGACGCACGGTTGAAGGCGGTGTGGGGCGGGTAGGGTCGCCTAACCTCTCCATCCATCCTTCCATCATCCCCGCGAAAGCGGGGATGATGGAAGGATTGGGATTCCCGATCGGCGGATCACACCCTAGATAGGGTGACCCCACCGCAGGATCCCCGCCCCGATGAAGAAACCCGCCCTCGAAGTCTGGCTGGAGAACGGCCTGTTCGCCTCGCGCTGGCTGATGGCCCCGTTCTATGTCGGCCTGGTGGTGGCCCTGGCCGCCCTGCTGGTGGTGTTCTTCCAGGAGTTGGCCCACGAACTGCCGCGTCTGTTGGCGATGACGCCGGAGGACGCCATCCTGCTGGCCCTGTCGCTGATCGACCTGTCGCTGGCGGCCAACCTGCTCGTCATCGTCATCCTGTCCGGCTACGAGAATTTCGTCTCCAAGATCGAGGTCGCCAACCAGGAGGACAAGCCCGAATGGATGGGCACGGTCGACTTCTCCGGCCTGAAGATGAAGCTGATCGCCTCGATCGTGGCGATCTCGGCCATCGCCCTGCTCAAGGCCTTCCTGACGCTGACCGAGCCGGAGGCCCCGCTCGACCAGGCCCGGCTGATGTGGCTGGTGATCGTGCATCTGAGCTTCGTGGTGTCGGGCGTGCTGCTGGCGGCGATGGACTGGCTGAACAGCAAGGTGGCCAAGCACTAGGGCGCCGGAAGCCCCCTCCGTCGCTTCGCGGCGGCTCCCAAAGGGAGAGGTGGCCCAGAGGGCCGAAGGGGGTTTAAGTGTCGCCGGCCCTCGCCGACCTGGGGGAAGACGAGGGCCAGCCCGCCGTCACGCGCGAGCGCGCGAGGCGTCGAGTCTAAGACGGCGCCGCGTCGGCGACGCCTCAAAAGATCTTCTGAACCTTAATCCCCATGGCCCGTTGTCATGGCCTCACCAAGGGGGACGGCCATGCGACTGCATGTCGAGGCGCGGCTGGACTACGACTTTCCCGAGCGCTCGGAATCCCTGCTGCACCTCGAGCCGTCCCGAGCCGACGACCAGAGCGTGATCCGCGAGCGACTGAGCTTCGACCCGCCGATCGCCTTCGTCCGCCGCGACGATCCGCTGACCGGCGAACGGCGCGTGGCCTTCACCCACCAGGGCCGCCTGGCGATCGCCTACGAGGCCGAGGTCGAGGTGGCCGACCGCGACATGGCCTTGGCCGGCGCCACCCAGCACGCCATCACCGACCTGCCGGTCGAGGCCCTGGCCTATCTGCGCGGCAGCCGCTACTGCCCGTCCGACCTGTTCGAGACCATCGCCGACCGCGATTTTGGCGACCTGCGCGGCGGCGATCGGGTCGCCGCCGTCGCCACCTGGATCGGCGAGCACCTCGACTATCGGTGCGGGGCCAGCGACGCCACCACCACCGCCCAGGAGACCTATGTCCGCCGGGCCGGGGTGTGCCGCGACTTCGCCCACCTGGCCGTCACCCTGTGCCGGGCCGGCGACATCCCGGCCCGGGTGGTCAGCGCCTACGCCCTGGGCCTGGAGCCGCCCGACTTCCACGCCGTGGTCGAGGCCTATGTCGGCGGCCGCTGGCGATTGTTCGACCCCACCGGCCTGGCCAAGGTGGCCGGCCTGGTCCGCATCGGCTACGGCCGCGACGCCGCGGACGTGGCGTTCCTGACGATCTTCGGGCGCGCGGAGATGGTCGGCCAGAGCGTGGCGGTGCGGGAGGCGGAAAAGACCCCGCTCAGTCGCTTCGCGACAGCTCCCCCCAAGGGGGAGCATCTGCCCGCCTAGATCCTCCCCCTTGGGGGAGGTGGCCGGGAGGGCCGGAGGGGCATCGCCCCCCCTAGAACGGCAGCAAATTTCGCTTCCGGCTATAGGCCAGGTAACCCACGTTCGCCCCCAGCCTCAGGCCGACCCCCGCCCGGATCGGGGCCAGGGTGATGTCGTCGGCCCGCTGATAATTGACCCCCAGGCCGCCGATCAGATAGGCCGCGCCTTCGATGCCGGGGAAGCGGCGGAACACCGCGTCCGGGTACTGCAGGTTATAGCATAGGGTGAACACCCGGCTGGCGTTGCCGCCCCAGTCCCAGCCCACCGACGGCCCCTGCCAGAACACCTCGGTGGTCGGCCGGCCCTTCATGTAGAGCAGGCCGCGCCCGTAGCGCAGGCCCAGGCCGATGGCCCCCGAGCCCTCCTCCCCGGCGATGTAGCCGGTGGGCTGGCCCTGGTCGCGGAAGATGCGCTCGACGGCGCCGCCGGCGCTCTCGGCGGTGACGCCCAGGAAGTCCGAGGTCTGACGGATCATCTCGTCGGCCGAATAGGTCGGCGCCGAGCCGGTGTCGTATTGCGGCTGCTGGCGGCCGTCGCCGGGCGGCGGCGCGGCCGGCGGGCCTTCCTGGCGGGGGCTGGCGCAGGCGCCCAGGCCGGTCGCGGCCCCGACGCCCGTGGCGGCGGCCGAGAGGATCAGCTTGCGACGGTCCATGAACGATAGTCTCCAGATTTCCCGGCCAAGGTGGCGCGCCTCTGTGTCCGCTTTGAGACGATGGCCGTTAAGGTCCGGTTAAGCATGAGGGTTTTGGGCGGCGGACCGCGTCCAGGATCCTCCCCCCTCAGGGCGAGGATCGCGGCGCCGACCGCCGCGCCCCTCTCGCGATCCGCGCCAAATGTGCTAGACGCGGGCCCATGAGCTCGACGCCTTTAGACAAGATCCGCAACTTCTCGATCGTGGCACACATCGACCACGGCAAATCCACGCTGTCCGACCGCCTGATCCAGGAGACCGGCGGCCTGACGGCGCGCGAGATGACCGCCCAGGTCCTCGACAACATGGACATCGAGAAGGAACGGGGCATCACCATCAAGGCCCAGACCGTGCGTCTGGAATACAAGGCCGACGACGGCGAGACCTATATCCTCAACCTGATGGACACGCCGGGCCACGTCGACTTCGCCTATGAGGTCAGCCGCAGCCTGGCCGCCTGCGAGGGCTCGATCCTGGTGGTCGACGCCAGCCAGGGCGTCGAGGCCCAGACCCTGGCCAATGTCTATTCGGCCATCGACAACAATCACGAGATCGTCCCGGTCCTCAACAAGGTGGATTTGCCGGCCGCCGAGCCGGAACGGGTGCGGGCCCAGATCGAGGACCTGATCGGGCTGGACGCCAGCGACGCGGTGCTGGCCAGCGCCAAGACCGGCCTGGGCATCCACGACGTGCTGGAAGCGATCGTCAAGCGCCTGCCGCCGCCCAAGGGCGACGAAAACGCGCCCCTGAAGGCCCTGCTGGTCGACGCCTGGTACGACGCCTATCTCGGCGTGGTGGTGCTGGTGCGGGTGATCGACGGCCGCCTGAAGGCCGGCATGAAGATCAAGATGATGCAGCACGGCTCGACCCACCTGGTCGACCGGGTCGGGGTGTTCAAGCCCAAGAACACCCCGGTCGAGAGCCTCGGCCCCGGCGAGATCGGCTTCATCACCGCCCAGATCAAGGAAGTGGCCGACGCCGCCGTCGGCGACACCCTCACCGACGAGAAGAAACCGACCGCGACCGCCCTGCCCGGCTTCAAGGACGTGCAGCCGGTAGTGTTCTGCGGCCTGTTCCCGGTCGACGCGGCCGATTTCGAGGACCTGCGCGCCGCCGTCGGCCGCCTGCGCCTCAACGACGCCAGCTTCACCTATGAGATGGAGACCAGCGCGGCCCTCGGCTTCGGATTCCGCTGCGGCTTCCTGGGCCTGCTGCACCTGGAGATCGTCCAGGAGCGCCTGAGCCGCGAGTTCGACCTCGACCTGATCGCGACCGCCCCCTCGGTGGTCTACAAGATCCACATGCGCGACGGCTCGGAAGTCGAGCTGCACAACCCGGCCGACCTGCCCGACGTGATGCAGATCGAGACCATCTCCGAGCCATGGATCAAGGCGACGATCTTCACCCCCGACGAATTCCTCGGCGGCGTCATCAAGCTTTGCCAGGACCGCCGCGGCGCCCAGCGCGAGCTCAGCTACGTCGGCAACCGGGCGATGGTGATCTACGATCTGCCGCTCAACGAGGTGGTGTTCGACTTCTACGACCGCCTCAAATCCATCTCCAAGGGCTACGCCTCCTTCGACTACGAGATCGAGGACTACCGGGTCGGCGACCTGGTGAAGATGTCGATCCTGGTCAATTCCGAACCGGTCGACGCCCTCTCCATGCTGGTCCACCGCGACCGCGCCGAGCAGCGTGGCCGGGGCATGTGCGAGAAGATGAAAGAGCTGATCCCCAGCCACATGTTCGTCATCCCGATCCAGGCGGCGATCGGCGGCCGGATCATCGCCCGCGAGACGGTGCGGGCCCTGCGCAAGGACGTGACCGCCAAGTGCTACGGCGGCGACGCCAGCCGCAAACGCAAGCTGCTCGACAAGCAGAAGGCCGGCAAGAAGCGCATGCGCCAGTTTGGCAAGGTCGAGATTCCGCAGGAGGCGTTCATCGCGGCGCTGAAGATGGACGCGGACTAGGCGTCTAGCTGGCCCAGAATCGTTCCGGCGGGCGGCGAAATAGCTGTTAAGCTGGGCGCATGACCGACGAACCGGAAACCCCTGCGCCTGACGAAACCCCGATGCAGAAGGCTCTGCGTCTGAAAAAGGCCGCCCTGGCCGAGCGGCCGACGCCGCCGCGCGGCGGCAAGTTTCAGCGCGAGCAGAAGGCCGGAATCGCGGCCGGCAAGTCCAAGCCCTGGATGAGCCGCTAGGCTCTCCGGCCTGACAGGATTGTTTGTAATTTACCGCTGCGCGGCGCTTGACGGGAGCAGCGCGCGGTCGGACCTTCGGCTCTTCGGTCCCATCGAAGGAGGTCGCCGTGGCTCACAAGTTCGAAATCTACAAGGACAAGGCGGGCGAGTTCCGCGTCCGTTTCAAATACAATTCCGAGACGATCTTCTCGACCGAAGGCTACTCCAGCAAGGCGTCCGCCAAGGCCGCCATCGAGTCGATCAAGAACAACGGTCCCGAGGCCGAGACCGAAGACAACGCCTAGGCGCTTCTGAGCGCAGAACAGAAAACGGGCGGCGGAGTGATCCGCCGCCCGTCGTCTTTTGTGGGCTGCGAGGCCCCTACTTCTTCTTCATGTCCATGCCGGCGGCGTCGTCGGCCGGGGTGCCGCGGTCGAGACCCTTGAGCATGGCCGAGTGCATTTCCAGCACCGGCACGGTCTTGGCCGCGAAGGCTTTCAGGTCGGCGTTGTCGCCATTGTCGGCGTAGCCCTTGAAGGCGGTCAGGGCCTCGCTGTGAGCGGCCGTCTGCTGGTCGATGTAGCGGTCGTCGAAGTTGGCGACGGTGGCGCTGTTGAGATTGTCGATGAAGCCCTGGTTGC
>JAQGIN010000316.1 GCA_028291125.1 Caulobacter sp. | reverse complement strand
TGACCAAGGTTCTGGTGCTCTACTATTCCGCCTACGGCCATATCGAGACCATGGCCAAGGCCGTGGCCGAGGGCGCCCTGCGGGTCGACGGCGTCACCGTCGACATCAAGCGCGTGCCCGAGCTGGTCCCCGACGAGATCGCCAGGAAGTCCTATTACAAGATGGACCAGACCGCCCCGGTGGCCACCATCGACGACCTGGTCAATTACGACGCGATCATCGTCGGCACGGGCACCCGCTTTGGCCGCATGACCTCGCAGATGGCCAACTTCCTCGACCAGGCCGGCGGCCTGTGGGCCCGCGGGGCGCTGAACGGCAAGGTCGGCGGCGCCTTCACCTCGACCGCCACCCAGCACGGCGGCCAAGAAACCACGCTGTTCTCGGTCATCACCAACCTGCTGCACTTCGGCATGACCATCGTCGGCCTGCCCTACAGCCATCAGGGCCAGATGACCCTGGATGAAATCACCGGCGGCAGCCCCTACGGCGCCTCGACCATCGCCGGCGCCGACGGCAGCCGCCTCCCGACCGAGAACGAACTGGAAGGCGCCCGCCACCAGGGCGAACTGGTGGCCCAGGTCGCCAAGAAGCTGTCGGCCTAGGCCGCGCCACGAAAACCCTATCCTTCGACAAGCTCAGGATGAGGTTTTCGACTGAACCGCCGGTGAAATAGCCCTCATCCTGAGCTTGTCGAAGGACGAGGGCGGCCCCACCGCTTCAGCATCGCGCCGCCCCTGTTTCGACGGGGGCGGCGTTTGCGCGTCAGTGGGCGCGGCGATGCGCCCGCCGCCAGTTCCAGAGGTGGGCCGTGGCCAGGGCCAGGCTGCCGACGACGGTGACCGGGGTCTCCCAGGCCGGACGCGGCCAGCCCACGGCGCCCAGCAGCAAGGCGGCCAGGCCGAGGCCGGCCAGGATCAGCAAGGCCGGCGGCGATGGATGGGCCCGGTGGGCGCGCCACAGGGCCAGGCCGGTGATCGGCGCGGCGCAGGCCACGAACAGCCCGTGCACCCACTCGGCCCGCGCCCACACCGCCACCAGCGGCAGGACCGCCGCCAAGGCCGGCAAGGCCAGGCAGTGGATCAGGCACAGGCTCGAGAGCCCGATCGAGGCCAAATCCAAGCCCGACGCGGCCGGCGCGGACGAAGGGCGATCGACGACACTGAGCGACATGGCGGCCTCGAATTGTTATAATATAACACCTCGATATCGCCACCCCGCCCGCCGCGCAAGGCTAATGTTATAATATAACACTGATTGGGGAGCGCCTATCGCCGCTCGCGCGGGCAGGGCCATGACGCCGAGCGCGGCCCGCGCCCATCCGCTGGGCGCCCAACCCATTTTTGTCACAAGACCGGAACAAGGGCTTGGCATCTGTTATGATATAACATACGAGGCGAAAACCTAGTGCAACCTGGTCTGGATTTTCCCATGCGCGTCAAGACGCTCCTGTTCGCCGCCGCCGGCCTGTCCGCCCTGACGACCGCCGCCTGGGCCGCCGACGCCCCCGCCGACGACGCCAACAAGGTTTCCGAGGTGGTGATCACCGCCGCGCCGTTCGCGGTGTCGCTGGATTCGGCCACCACCAGCGTCAACGTCGTCAGCCGCGCCGACCTCGACACCGCCCCGGCCGTGGGCCTGGGCGACCTGCTGGGCGGCCTGCCCGGCCTGCGCTCCAGCTTCTTCGGCCCCGGGGCCAGCCGGCCGATCATCCGCGGCATGTCGGGCCCGCGGGTGCTGATCCTGCAGAACGGCGTCGGCCTGGTCGACGCCAGCACCCTGTCGCCCGACCACGCGGTGGCGTCGGAGCCCAGCGAGGCCTCGCGCATCGAGGTGCTGCGCGGCCCGTCGGCCCTGGCCTATGGCGGCTCGGCGATCGGCGGGGTGGTCAATATCTTCGACGACCGCATCCCCACCGCCCCGGCCAAGAACGGCCTCGAGGGCCGGGTCGGCGGCTCCTATGACGGCAATAACGACGGCCGGGCGCTCTCCGCCGGCTTCAAGGCCGGCAAGGGCCCCTGGGTGGTGGCCGTCGACGGGGTCAAGCGCAAGAGCGACGACTACGAGGTGCCGTCCAACCCGGTCTCGGCCCGCTACGCCGCCGCCCACGGCGTCGTCGCCGCCCCGGACGACAAGGTCCAGAACACCGACGTCGAGATGGAAGCCTATGGCATCGGCGTCTCCTACGTCGCCGACGACGGCTATATCGGCGCCTCGGTGAAGAAGACCGACACCACCTACGGCGTGCCCTTTCCGCAGACCGTTCTCGGCCCGTTGGACGAGGCGCCCGAGAAGGTCCAGATCCACCTGCAGCAGACGCGCTACGATCTGCGCGGCGAGAAGACCGTCGACTGGGGCCCGTTCGACAAGGCCCGGTTCTCGATCGGCTACGCCGACTACCAGCACGCCGAGGTCAGCGTCGCGGACGGCGCGGTCGGCACCCGCTTCCTGTCGAACGGCACGGAAGGCCGCTTCGAGCTGGTGCAGAAGGAGCATGACGGCTTCCAGGGCGCGGTCGGCCTCCAGGCGCTGAAGCGCCACTTCGAGGCCATCGGCGACGAGGCCTTCGTGCCGCCGGTCGACATCCAGGGGGTCGGCGTCTTCACCCTGCAGCGCCTGGACAAGCAGAGCTGGGGCGTGGAGGGCGGCGTGCGGCTGGACCGCACCGAGATCGACGCCGAGCTGACCGGCCGGCCGACCAGTCCGGTGGCGGCCGATCTGGGCGTCGATTGGGCCACCGCCGCCCACAAGCGCGACTTCACCACCGTCTCGGCCTCCGCCTCGGTGTTCGTCCGGCCGCAGAGCTGGTCGTTCTACGCGCTGAGCCTGTCGCACAACGAGCGCGCGCCGAGCGAGTTCGAGCTGTTCGCCGACGGCCCGCACGGCGGCACCAACGCCTATGAGATCGGCGATCCCAGCCTGAAGGCCGAAAAGGTCAATTCGGCCGAACTCACCGCCCGTCTGACCGGCGGCAAGGGCCGGGTCGAGGCCCACGCCTACTACGCCAAGTACAACGGCTATATCGAGGAAGCCCCGATCGACGCCGTGCAGAACGACCTGCCGGTGATCTTCTTCAGCCAAACCGACGCCACCTTCTACGGCGGCGAGCTGTCGGGCACCTACGATGTCTGGAGCCCCAACGCCGACAGCGCCCTGTCGGTGCAGGGCGCCTACGACTATGTGCATGGCGAGGTCGACACCGGGCCCGCGGCGCGCATGCCGCCCTATTCGGTGACCGGCGCCCTGGTGTGGTCCAGCCCGCGCTTCACCGCCAAGGGCGAGGTGCGCTACGTGGCCAAGCAGGACCGGGTCTCGACCTTCGAGATCCCCACCGACGGCTATACGATGCTCAACGTCTCGGCCAGCTACAAGCCGTTCGCCGACAAGGGCCTGAAGCTGTTCGTCGACGGCCACAACCTGACCGACGAGCAGGCCCGCGAGCACACCTCGTTCCTCAAGGACATCGCTCCCCTGCCCGGCCGCTCGCTGCGCGCCGGCTTCGCGTACGAGTTCTAGAGCGCCTCCAGAGCGTCAAGGTCGTCTCTCCCCCAGGGAGACGACCTTCGGCGACCTGGTCGGTCGCCGTTCGGAGCCAAGGTCCGTTTCACGGCCCAAAAGCCAATGACGGCTCTCGGCCCGTTGCGGACGTTCTATTCCCTCTCTCTTTGAGAGAGGGGTTTGATTGGAGCGTCCCACCTCCCACCCCTAACTGTCTCTCCGAAAGGCGGCTTCCCGGGCGGCCAAGCTTTGTTGAAACCCATTGACCCGACGGCGATCGGTCCGCCCTTTCGACCGCCAGGGGCGTCCCTCCGCCGCTCTGGCGCATTGGCCGCGGAAGGCCCACATTGGGGCGTATCCAAACGTGCGGAGGACGCCATGCGCCCCACTCTCCTAGCCTCTGCCCTCGCCGTCGCCGTGATCGCCGCCGCGCCCGCCCTGGCGGCCCCGACCGTGGCCAAGGTCAATATCGCCAT
>JAQGIN010000305.1 GCA_028291125.1 Caulobacter sp. | reverse complement strand
CAGTTCGACCTGGTGGTCATCGACTCGATCCAGACCATGTGGAGCGACGCCCACGAGGCCGGGCCCGGCACGGTCACCCAGGTGCGGGCCTGCGCCAGCGAGCTGGTGCGCCTGGCCAAGAAGAAGGGCGTCGCGGTTTTGCTGGTCGGCCACGTCACCAAGGACGGCCAGATCGCCGGGCCGCGGGTGGTCGAGCACCTGGTCGACGCGGTGCTGAGTTTCGAGGGCGAGCGCGGCTATCCGTTCCGCATTCTTCGCGGCGCCAAGAACCGCTTCGGGGCCACCGACGAGATCGGCGTCTTCGAGATGGGCGACGTCGGCCTGCGCGAGGTCAAGAACCCTTCGGCCCTGTTCCTCAACGAGGGCGGCGAGCGGGCGGCGGGGGCGGCGGTGTTCGCCGGCATCGAGGGCTCGCGGCCGGTGCTGGTCGAGTTTCAAGCCCTGGTTGCGCCATCCGCCTACGGAACCCCGCGCCGGGCCGTGGTCGGATGGGATTCCGGCCGCCTGGCCATGGTCTTGGCGGTGTTGGAATCGCGTTGCGGCCTTGGTTTTGGCAACAAGGACGTCTATTTGAACGTCGCTGGCGGCTTGAGGATCACCGAGCCGGCGGCGGATCTCGCGGCGGCGGCGGCCCTGGCCTCCTCGGCGCTCGATATCGCCCTGCCCCAGGACTGCGTCGTGTTCGGCGAGGTCAGCCTGTCGGGCGAGGTGCGGCCGGTGAGCCGGATGGAGACACGTTTGAAAGAGGCCGCGAAGCTGGGATTTGGCCGGGCGCTCGGTCCGCTGTCCGGCCTGCCCGAGGGCGGCGGGGTCATTCCCGTGGCCGGGGTGGCGCGGCTGGCCGACGCGGTGCGCCGCATCGGCGACGAAATCTGGGGCCAACTGACGTGACGCCGTTCGACATCATCGCCGGGCTGATCCTGCTGAGCTCGGCCCTGATCGGCTTCGTGCGCGGGGCCTCGCGCGAACTGACCGCCGCCCTGTCCTTCATCCTCGCCGCCCTGATCGCCCTGTTTGGCCTGCGGATCAGCGGGCCGCTGTTTCGCGAGCTGATGGACCCCGACTGGGCCGCCACCGGGGCGGCGATCGTCGTGGTCTTCGTCATCGCCTTCGTCGTCTTCCGGATGATCGGGGCCAAGATCACCAGCGGCCTGCACGCCAACGGCGCCGCCGGCACCGCCGACCGCCTGGTCGGCCTGGGCTTTGGCCTGCTGCGGGCCCTGGTGGTGCTGGGGGTGTTCAACCTGGTGTTCAACATGGCCACCCCCGCCGACCGGGTGCCGGCCTGGGTGTCGGACTCGATCTTCTATCCGCTGTCCACCGCCAGCGCCGGCGTGCTCAAGGTGTTCGCGCCCAAGGGCTCGGTGCTGGCCGGAAAGCTGGCGCCGGCCATCGAGGGCGCGGTGCGCGACGGCGCCAGCGACGATCCGCGCAAGCCCAAGCCGGGCGAAGACGGCTATGATCAATCCCAGCGTCGCAGCGTCGACGATCTGGTGGAGAAATCGCGATGACCTCTATCGGCCAGTCGACCGATCGCTACAGCGCCAGTCCCTGGCGCGATCCCGAGGACGACACCCTGCGGCTCGAATGCGGGGTCTTCGGGGTCTATGGCGTCCGCGACGCCGCCGCCATCACCGCCCTGGGCTTGCACGCCCTGCAGCACCGCGGCCAGGAGGCCTGCGGCATCGCCGCCTTCGACGGTCAGCGCTTCCACACCGAACGCCACATGGGCCATGTCGGCGACGCCTTCACCGGCAACGACCTGGTCGAGCGTCTGCCCGGCGGCATGGCCATCGGCCACACCCGCTATTCCACGGCCGGCGGCAGCGGCATCCGCAACGTCCAGCCGATGTTCGCCGACCTCGAGGCCGGCGGCGTGGCCATCGCCCACAACGGCAACCTCACCAACTTCCTCACCCTGCGCGAGCGGCTGGTGCAGGAGGGGGCGATCTTCCAGTCGACCTCGGATTCCGAGGTCATCCTCCACCTGATCGCCCGCTCGCGAAAGGCCCGTATCGTCGACCGCTTCATCGACGCCGTCGGCCAGATCGAGGGCGGCTACGCCCTGGTGGCGATCACCAACAAGAAGATGATCGGCATCCGCGACCCGCTGGGCATCCGCCCGCTGGTGCTGGGCGACCTCGACGGCAGCCCGGTGCTGGCGTCGGAGACCTGCGCCCTCGACATGATCGGCGCCCGCTTCGTGCGCGACGTCGAGCACGGCGAGATGGTGGTGATCTCCGAGACCGGCGTGAAGTCGACCCGGCCGTTCGCCAATGTCGCCGCCCGCCCCTGCGTGTTCGAATATGTCTATTTCGCCCGCCCCGACAGCGTCGTGAACGGCCGCTCGGTCTATGACGTGCGCAAGCGCATGGGCCAGCGCCTGGCCGAGGAGACCGGGGTCGAGGCCGACGTCGTGGTGCCGGTGCCCGACAGCGGCGTGCCGGCGGCGATCGGCTACGCCCAGGCCAGCGGCATTCCGTTCGACCTCGGCATCATCCGCAACCACTATGTCGGCCGCACCTTCATCCAGCCGACCCAGGGCGTGCGCGAGCTCGGCGTGAGGATGAAACTCAGCCCCACACGCGCCGTGCTAGAAGGCAATCGGGTGATCCTGATCGACGACTCCATCGTGCGCGGCACAACCTCGGTGAAGATCGTGCGCATGGTGCGCGAGGCCGGGGCCCGCGAGGTGCACCTGCGCTCGGCCTCGCCGCCGATCATGAGGCCGGACTTCTACGGCATCGACATGCCGGACCGCGACAAGCTGCTGGCCGCCCAGAAGACGCTGGAAGAGATGCGCCAGTTCCTTGAGGTCGACAGCCTGGGCTTCCTCTCGGTCGAAGGCCTCTATCTGTCGCTCGGCGAGACCGGCCGCAACGCCGAGACGCCCCAGTTCACCGACCACTATTTCACCGGCGACTACCCTACCCGCCTTCTCGACCGCGAGATCGCCGAGGGGCTCAAC
>JAQGIN010000268.1 GCA_028291125.1 Caulobacter sp. | reverse complement strand
TCGCGCGGCGGCAGGTCGTACAGGTTCTTGTCGGCCGGGGCGCCCGGGTCGATCTTGTTGATGATGCCGTCCAGGCCGGCCATCAGCAGGGCGACGAAGGTCAGGTACGGGTTGCCCATCGGGTCGGGGAACCGGCATTCCAGACGCTTGGCCTTGGGGCTGTCGACGTGCGGGATGCGGATCGAGGCCGAGCGGTTGCGGCTGCTGTAGGCCAGCTTCACCGGGGCTTCGTAGCCGGGCACCAGGCGCTTGTAGCTGTTGGTGGTGGAGTTGGAGAAGGCGTTGATGGCCTTGGCGTGCTTGATGATGCCGCCGATGTACCACAGGCATTCTTGGCTGAGGCCGGCGTACTTGTCGCCGGCGAACAGCGGCTTGCCGTTCTCCCAGATCGACTGGTGCACGTGCATGCCCGAGCCGTTGTCGCCGAACATCGGCTTGGCCATGAAGGTGGCCGTCTTGCCGTAGGCGGCGGCGACGTTGTGGATGACGTACTTATACATCTGCATGCGGTCGGCCATGACCACCATGGTGTCGAACTTCAGGCCGAGCTCGTGCTGGGCCGGCGCCACCTCGTGGTGGTGCTTTTCCGGCTTCATGCCCAGCTCGCCCATCACCGCCAGCATCTCGCCGCGCAGGTCCTGGGCGCTGTCGACCGGATTGACCGGGAAATAGCCGCCCTTGGGGCCCGGGCGGTGGCCCATATTGCCCTCGGGATAGACCTTGTCGCCATTGATCGGCAGCTCGACGGAGTCGAACGAATAGCCGGTGCTGTGCGGGGCGGTCGACCACTTGACGTCGTCGAAGATGAAGAACTCGGCCTCGGGGCCGAAATAGACGGTGTCGCCGATGCCCGAGGCCTTGACGAAGGCCAGGGCCGACTTGGCGATCGAGCGCGGGTCGCGGTTGTAGGGGGTGCCGGTGTCGGGGTTCACCACGTCGCAGTGCAGGACCAGCGTGGTCTGCTGGTAGAACGGGTCGATATAGCCGGTCTCGAGGTCGGGACGCAGCTTCATGTCCGACTCGTTGATGGCCTTCCAGCCGGCGATCGACGAGCCGTCGAACATCGTGCCGTCGTTGAGGAAGTCGTCATCGACCAGGTCGATGTCGAAGGTCACGTGCTGCAGCTTGCCGCGCACGTCGGTGAAGCGGACGTCGACATACTTCACCTCCTTGTCTTTGATCAGGTCCAGGATCTGCTTCGAGGTGGTCATGTCCGATATCCCCTTCGGATGGTGGCGTCTTATAAGCCTGTGAACTATGCGGCGCGGGCCTAGACGGCGGCCGCGCCGGTCTCTCCGGTCCGGATGCGGATGACGTCCGCGATCTCCGAGACGAAAATCTTGCCGTCGCCGATGCGGCCGGTGCGGGCGGCCTTGGTGATGGCCTCGAGGGCGGCGTCCAGCTGGGCGTCCTCGATCACCACCTCGACCTTGATCTTGGGCAGGAAGTCGACGACGTACTCGGCGCCGCGATAGAGCTCGGTATGGCCCTTCTGGCGGCCGTAGCCCTTGGCCTCCAGCACGGTCATGCCCTGGACGCCCATTTCCTGCAGGGCCTCTTTGACCTCATCCAGCTTGAACGGCTTGATGATGGCTTCGATCTTCTTCATCGGCTGCACTAATCCGTAGGCGTCGGAGCTTCGACGCCGGTCACTTCGACCGGCAACGAGCACGGCGGGGGAGGGGCGACAAGCGCCCCGGCGGCGGGGACGGGCGTTCGCCGACCGGCGCCGCTCGCTTGCCTAAATTAGTGGCGCCGGGCGCTCGAAAACCAGCCATCGCCGGTTTGGCCGCGAAATCGCCTTGCGGCCCCGGCTTCGCGCCCTAGGATCGACGAAACGATCGTTTGAACGGGGGTGGAAATGCGCGACGACACGCCGGTTTTGATCGGCGGCGGCCAATTCACCCATCGCGGTCCGGCGGAAAATTCACCGCCGCCGCTGCAGTTGCTGAAGATTGCGGCGGAAAAGGCCGCCGCCGACGCGGGCCTGCCAGGGTCGGTTCTTGCGCGGATCGACGCCCTGGCGGTGATCGCGTTCAGCATCGACGCGCCCGGCGCTCTGTCGCGCCTGCGGGCTCCGCGCCTGGCCGACCCGCCGGCCAGCCTGGCCGCCGCGCTCGGGGCCGATCCGGCCTATGCGGTCTATGGCGAGACCGGCGGCAACAGCCCGCAGCTGGCGATCAACACCCTGTGCGAGCGCATCGCCAATGGCCAGAGCGACCTGGCCCTGGTGGCCGGGGCCGAGTTCCTCGGCGCCCTGATGAAGCGGCTGAAGGCCGGGCTCTCCTTCGACGGCTGGGGCGACGCGCGGGCCAGCCGGCCGATGCGGCTGGGCGATCCGCGCCCTGGCGTCACCGAGCCCGAGGCGGCCCACGGCCTGGCCTATCCGGTCAACACCTATCCGTTGTTCGAGAACGCCCTGCGGGCCCGCGACGGGCGGTCGATCTGCGATCACCAGCTGCGGCTGGGGGCGCTGTTCGCGCCGTTCACCGCGGTGGCGGCGGCCAATCCCCACGCCTGGTTCCAGATGGCCCGCTCGCCCGAGGACCTGATCACGGTGACCCCG
>JAQGIN010000264.1 GCA_028291125.1 Caulobacter sp. | reverse complement strand
TCGTCCCGTTCAGGGCGACGCGGCCGGCCTCGATCAGGCGCTCGACCTCGCGCCGCGAGGCGACGCCGGAGCGGGCCAGGGCCTTGGCGACGCGGTCGCCGCCTTGACTGTCGTCGGCGCGGTCGTGGGGGGAATGGGGAGGCTGATCAGCCATGGGATCGGTTCCTTCGAGGGCTTGGCGCATCTCACGATGGGCGGGCGGCACATGCGCACCGATCGCGGGAACGATCAAGACGAGGTCCGATATCTGAATAGTACATACTAATTGTACGGCGCAAAAATGAGTTACATACTATGCGAGAAAGGGAGGCGCCGATCATGAAGTACGAACCGCTGAAGCGTCGCCTTGACGCCGGCCTCGATGTCGATCGCCTGCCGATGACCTTCCGAGAGATCGAGAGCCTGCTCGGCTTCCCTCTTCCCGCCTCGGCCCGCAAACATCAGGCTTGGTGGTCGAACACGCGCATTGGCCATTCCCATGCCGCCGCCTGGCTCGATCCCGGCTGGCGCACGGCCAATGTCGATCTCGCCGCCGAACGCGTGACCTTCGTGAAGGACGCCGCCTCTGGCCTGGCGGAAACGCCGCCGGCGAGGTTCCAACACCGCCGCGCCGACGATGGTGGGACCGTGGTCCTCGATCTTGGCGACCTCTCGGCCGCGGCCCGCCAGTTGATCGACAGCCACGCCCGGCGGCAGGGCGTCGGTCCCGCCCAGGCCGTGGCCGCGCTCCTCGACGAGACCGCCATCCAGCGTCGCCAGTCGATGCTGGACTGGTTCGCCCAGGCGTCGCCGCGCCTGGCCACCGACAGCGTCGACCTGGTTCGCGAGGACCGCGATGCGCGATGAAGTGGTGCTCGACGCCTCGGTCGCGGCCAAGTGCTTCTTCCCCGAAGAAGGCTCGGCCCAGGCCGGCGCCCTGGTGATGTCGGGGGCCTGGATCATCGCCCCCGATCTGATCTTCGCCGAAATGGCCAGCGTCGCCGCCAAGCGCGTCCGTCGCGACGGCGTGACGGACGCGGTGGCGCGCCGATCCGTCAACGCCTTGGGCGATCTGCTCAACGAGACCTGGCCGATGGCGGCGCTGAGCGAACGGGCCTTCGACCTGGCGTGGCGGCATGGTCTGTCGGCCTATGACGGGACCTATGTGGCCTTGGCCGAAGCGCGCGGCGCGCGCCTGGTCACCGCCGACGAACGGCTCGTCCGCAAGGCGGTGGAAGCGGGCCTGGGCGATCACGTCGCCCTGCTGGCCGACGGCGTCCGATGAGCCGTTCGAACGCTTTTCTGGATGACCACGCCGCCATGGCCCTGGCCCTGGACGAGGCCCGGGCGGCGGCGGCGCGGGGCGAGACCCCGGTCGGGGCGGTGATCCTCGACCCGACCACCGGAACGGTGATCGCCAAGGCCGGCAACGGGCCGATCGGCGCCCACGACCCGACGGCCCACGCCGAGATCGCCGCCATCCGCCAGGCGGCCCAGGCCCTGGGCAATTACCGCCTGACCGACCTGACCCTGGTGGTGACCCTGGAGCCCTGCGCCATGTGCGCCGGGGCCATCAGCCACGCCCGCCTGGGCCGGGTGGTGTTCGGAGCCGAGGATCCGAAGGGCGGGGCGGTGATCCACGGGCCGAAATTCTTCGACCAGCCCACCTGTCACTGGCGGCCGGCGGTGACCGGCGGGGTGATGGCCGAGGAGAGCGCCGAGCTGCTGCGGGGCTTCTTCCGGGCGCGGCGCGGCAAGGCGACCGGCCCTAGGCCGTGATCGAGACCGGCGGCGCGGCGTCGAGGCGCGACCATTCGTGCAGCGGCAGGTTCAGCGTCGGACAGGGCGAGGCCCCGACCGGCTCGTCGAGCAGGTCGCTGATCGCCGATCCGGTGAGGAAGGGCACGCCCTCCTTGACGCAGGCGTCCAGTTCGCGCCGGGTGCGCACGTCGCCGACGCCCTGCCACACGCCCTTGCGGCGATAGGCCGGGGCTTCGCGCATGAACCGGGTGATGGCCAACAATCGCGCCCCTTCGTCGGCGACCGGCAAGGTCAGGGTGACGCTCTCGGCCAGGCCCGACGGCAAGACGTCGACCTGGAAGGCCGGATCGCTGACCCGCAGGTCGACGCGGCTGAAATAGGGGTCGAGGAAACGGCGGATCTGCGACAGGGCCGAGAACGACGGCGCGCGAGGCGTATCGTAGATCGCCGCCGCCAGCTGGCCGCGCAGGGCGCGGGGCAAGGCCTCGAACGCCGGCTGCAGCGCCGCCCGGCCGCTGGCCCGGACGATCGAGGTGAAGCAGATCGGAAAGAACAGCACGCCCACGCCCATGCGCGCCACGACGTCGCGGCCGGCCTGCAGGGTGAGAAGATCGTGCTCGGGCGTGGCCCCGTCGGCGCCCGTGCTCGGCGCGCTGGGCGAAAAGTCGGACTCCGTTTCGCGCCAGACGGCGACGCTGCCGACGAAGATCTCGCGGCCGACGTGGAACACGCCGCGATAGCCCGCCCGGGTCGTCGGCGGCGGCGGGGAGGCCAGCATTTCGAGCAGGGGCTCGCCGTTCACCGGCCCGCCCTGGGGCACCACGCTCTCGACGCTGTGCGGCGTGATCTTGCAGACCCGGCCAGTCAGGGAGCCGTCGTCGCGCCCTTCGAGCAGCGCCGTCAGGTCCGCCAGGTGGGCGCCGGCGAAGCGCATGACGTCGGTCTGGTCGCCCTCGAACATCATCAGGGCGATGTCGCCCTCGCCGCGTTCGCCGAACAGCTTGAACTGCAGGTCCTTGGCCAGGGCCTGGAGTTCGCGGGGATTGAGCTTGGTCGCCCGGGGATCGGCCAGGACGAAGGAGAACGGGGCCACCAGACCGTAGCGGCGCGGCCACACCCAGGTGGTCTCCAGATAGGCCCCCGCCACCTTGGCGACGAGCGCCGCCATCGCCTCCGAGTGGGTGAACTGGAGGTTCTCCCCCACAAAGACTCTCAAGCAAGCGATGGCGGTCATGGGTCGATCTTGCGCCTGAAACCTTAGGGAGTCGCCCGCCGGCGGCGCGGCTGAACGCCGCAATCGCCGGTCGTGGCCCATCGGTTCAGCAATCGCGTGGGGGGATCAAGACCACGGCGCCGGCCGGCGGGCTGGGCTCGAACGGCCCCGGCTGTGGCCCCGGCTCGCGACCGCTCTTCCAGCTCCGATAGGGCAGGTTGGGCGCGGGATAGAAGAACTGTCCAGGCGGCTCCTCGAACAGGCTGGACACGGCCGGCCCGGACAGAAACGGCGCGTTCAACTGCCGGCACAGGTCGAGTTCGTGGGTGTCGCGGATGCCGGTGACGCCCTGCCAGACCTCCTTGTGTTCGTAGAGGCCCGCGTCGGCGAGGAAATGCTCGATCGCCGTCAAGCGCGCCCTTTCCACGGCCAGGGTGACGCTGGTGATCACGCCGAGGGGGACTGTCGCGATCCGGAAGGCCGGATCGGTGATGCGCAGGTCGATCAGCGAGAACCATGGATCGAGGAATTCGCGGATCTTCGACAGCGCCCCGAAGAACGGCTCGCACGGCACGCCGTAGATGCTGGCGGCCAAGCGATGACGCATCGGTTTGGGCAAGCGCTCGATATAGGGAAGGTAGAGCTCCCGCACCGACGGCCTGATGACCGACGAGAAGCTGAGCGGCAGGAAGATAAATCCCTTGGGCGACTTGGCCATGGCCTCGATGGCGGCCGCCAAACACGCCAGGTCGCGTTTGATCGCCTCCTGTCCCTCGACCACCACCTCCATGGCGCGGGCGCTTTCGCGCCAAAGCACGACACCGCCTATGAACCGCTGGTGATCGAGGTTGTAGATCGGCGCCCAGGTGGTGCTCGGCGTCGCCCGCTCCGCGTCGAGGTTGGAATGAGCCGCCAGGGAGGGGGAGCCCTCCACCGACCCGCCCTTGGGCGCTAGGCTCTCCACGCTATCCGGGGTGATCTTGCACACCCGACCGGTTAGGAAACCGTCGTCCCGTCCATCGAGCAACGCCACCAAGTCGTTAACGGGGGTGCTGGAGAAACGCAGGACATCGGTCTGGTCGCCCTCGTACATCATCAGACTGATCTGGCCGTCGCCCTGTTGGCCGAACAGCTTCAGTTGAAGCTCCTTGGCCAGGGCCTGGAGTTCACGGGCGTTGAGCTGGGTGGCGCGGGGGTCGGCCAGGACAAAGGAAAACGGCGCCACCAGGCCAAAGCGGCGCGGCCACACCCAGCTGCCCTCCAGATAGGCCCCCGACACCTTGGCGACGAGCGCGGCCATGGCTTCAGGATTGGTCCACTGAAGATCCTCGCCGACAAATACCCTGAGGCACGCGATGGCGGTCATGGTTAAGTCGTGCACGCCAAAGGTTAACCGAACCGAGCGAAATCAGGCTCCGCGCGGTCTAGCTAGCGTGACACGACGTCGCGGACCTGGAGCCTTCTCCAATATAAAGGACACGGCCCCGCGCCCCCGAACCCGGAGTCTGGAGCGCGTCCTCGCGGTTACCGGCCTAAAGGTCGATCCACTCGGTGGCCAGGCCCGACCAGTTGTGCAGCGGCAGGTTGGCGGTCGGGCACGCCTGGGCGCCGACCGGACTGTCCAGCAGGTCGGTGATCGCCGGACCGGTGAGGAAGGGCGCGCCGTGCCGCAGGCAGGCGTCGAATTCGCGGCGGGTGCGGACATCGCCGACGCCCTGGCGCACGTGCTTGCGACGGTAGGCCCGACGCTCGCGCATGAACCGGGCGATGGCCGCCAGGCGGGTGGCCTCGTTGGCCTCGGGCAGGACCAGGGTGACGCTGGTGGCCAGATCGGCCGGCAAGTTCTCGATCTGGAAGGCCGGGTCGCTGACCCGCAGGTCGATGCGGCTGAAGAACGGCGTCAGGAATGACCGGGCCCTGGACAGGGCGGTGAACAGCGGGGCCCGCGGGGTGTCGTAGACGGCCGCGCCCACGCGGCCGCGCAGCGACCGCGGCAGGGCTTCCAGCTCGGGCAGCAGCGCCGCCCGGGCCCTAGGCTTGACGATGGTCGAGAAGCTGATCGGCAGGAACAGGACGCCGTGCGGCGTGGCGGGCAGGACGCGGACGGCGGCCTGGGCGGCGGGAATGTCGTGCTCGCGGACGGCGGCGTCGGAGGTGGACGGCGCGTCGCCGAAGGTCGAGGTGGTCGCCCCGGCCTCGCGCCAGACCACGACGCTGCCGATGAACGCCTCGCGCTGGCTGTGATAGACGCCGCGATAGGTGGCCCGGGCCGGCGGCGGCCCGTGCGGCTCCAGCTCCTCGATCGGCGGCAGGCCGGCCACCGAGCCGTCGGGCGGCACGACGCTTTCGACCCCGTCGGGGGTGATGCGGCAGACGCGGCCGCCGATCGTGCCGTCGTCGCGCCCCTCGAGCACCGCCGTCAGTTCGCTGAGCGGCGCGCCAGCGAAGCGCATGACCTCGGTCTGATCGCCCTCGAAGGTCAGCAGGCGGATGTCGCCGTCGCCGCTGGTCCCGAACAGCTTCTGCTTCAGCTCGGCGGCCAGGGCCTGCAGTTCGCGGACGTCCAGGCGGGTGGCGCGCGGGTCGGCCAGGGCGAAGGAAAACGGCGCCACCAGACCGAAGCGGCGCGGCCACAGCCAGGTGGATTCGAGATAGGAGCCGGCGACCTTGGCCACCAGCGCGGCCATGGTCTCGGAGTCCGCGAACTGCAGCGTCTCTCCGACAAAGACTCTCAAGCACGCGACGGCGGTCATGACCGCCAGTCTGCGCGTTCAAGCGTTAGCAAACCGTCAGGCCGGCGGCGTTTCCTGGGTCCGGTCAGGAGGATGTCAGCGGCAGGTCGACGAGCGGCAGGGACATGGCGGCGATCGGCCCGGGCGACATGCCGGTGACCGCCGGACCGATGATGAACCGCGCCCCGACCTTGAGGCAGGCCTCCAGCTCGCGGGAGCTGGTTACCCCGCTCACCGCCTGGCGGAAGTTCTTGGCGCGATAGGCGCCGCGGGCGCCGATGAACTGGTTGATCGCCGCGATCCGCTCGCCCTCGTCCTCGCCCGTCAGGGCCAGGGTGACGCTGCTCACCAGGTCCGGCGGCAGGCCGCTGATCGGGAAGCTGGGCGTGGAGACGGTCAGGTCGACGAAGGCGAAGCTGGACTGCAGGAAGGTCTTGATCTGGCTGAGCAAGCCCAGCGAGGCCTCGCGCGGCGTGTCGTAGACCGAAGCCCCCAGGCGCTCGCGCAGGGCCTGCGGATAGCGCGACAGGCGGACCTTGTAGGCCTCGATCGCCGAGGGCGTGGTCAGGTTCCAGAAGCTGAACGGCACGAACAGCACGCCGTCCGGCGCGCTGGCCAGGGCCGACTGGGCCTCGTTCAGGCAGGTCAGGTCGCGGGTCAGCAGGGCGGCGTCGTCTTCCGGCCGCGGTTCCGTCAGGTCGCGCAGCAGGCCGATCACCGAGCCGACGAAGGCCTCGGACGGCGGATGATAGACGCCCCACCAGCCGGTCTTGGGCGGCGGAGGCGGCGGCGGCGGCGGCCGCGGCGGCGCGGCCTTGGGCGGCATTCGCGCGGCGGGGCCGGGCGGCGGCGGGGCCTTGGCGGCCGGCTTGACGATCGGGATCGGCTCGGGGGCCTTGGCCGCGGGCTTGGCGACCTTGTCGACGACGGGGGGCGGGGCGGACGCGACCGCGGCGACGACGGCCGGGGCCACGCCCGGCTGCAGGATCGGCTTGCCCGTCGGATCGCCGGGCGGCGGCGCCAGGTTGCTGACGGTGTCGGGGGTCATGACGTGGATGCGGCCGGCCGGTCCGGCATAGCCGCCGCCGCCCGCGACCACGTCGGCCAGGGCCTGCTGCGAGAGGGCGGCGAACTCCAGGACGGCGGCCTCGCCGCCCTCGAAGCTCATCAGGCAGACCTGGCCCGGTTCGTCGACGAACAGACTGGCCTGGATGTCGGCGGCCATGCCCTGCATCTCGACCGGATCCAGCACCTCGGCATGGGGATCGGCCAGCACGAAGGCGTAGGGCGCCACCGCTCCGAAACGCTTCGGGGCCGGCCAGCAGACCGTCAGATAGGCGTCGGCCGCGGCCTTGGCCTGTTCCGGCGTCACCGCGGGACCAGGGCTGGGCCCGCTGCCGGCGGCCAGGATTCTCAAACAGGCGATGGCTGTCATGCCGCCTGTCTACAACGCGAAGCTTGGCGATTCCTTACGCGCGCGGGAAATTCGCGCCCATGGCCAACAAGTCGCAGGCGATCTAGACGAATTGCTCGGTCAGCCGATAATCCAGGCGCTCCCTGATCGCCGGCCAGTCATAGTCGGTGATCGAGAACACCGCGGTGTCGCGCACGTGGCCGGTCCAGGTGATCTTGTGGCTGCGCAACACGCCGTCCTTGCTGGCCCCCAGCTTTTCCACCGCCGCCTGGCTGCGGGCGTTGCGGACGTCGACCATGAACTCCACCCGGATCGCCCCGGCCGTATCGAAGGCGTGGCCCAGCATCAGGCGCTTGGATTCGGGATTGATCGGCCCGGAGCGGGCGTCGGGATGCAGGAAGGTCGAGCCGACCTCCAGGCCCTTGTGCAGGCGGCGGATGTTCAGATAGCTGGAGGTGCCGACCACCGTCTTGTCGGACAGCCGGCGGATGGCGAAGCCGATGCGCTCGCCGCGCTCGGTCTCGCCCTGCAGGGCGCCCCACCAGTCCTCGAACCCCTCGCCGCAGCCGTTGGTCGACATGATCTCCCAGCTCTCGGGATCGCAGTCGATGGCGGCGCGCAGTTCATCGCGCAGCTCGGGGACGATGGGTTCCAGGCGCACGTGGCGGCCGACGAGGCGGTGAGGCTTGAGGTTCATGAGCGCAGAATGGCTCGGCCGGCCGGTTCGGCGCAAGACGGGTCGGGGGCGTGAAGCGGCATGCTGACACATCCTGACACACCGGCGCCGCAAGTTCCGGGCGGCGGTGGCGGCGAGCACGGCCTACTGACGGCTGGCCGATCGATAACGACCGCGACGCTTTAGGGGGACTCATGACGTCGAAACCGCGATGGGCCGCCCGCGGCCTGGGGTTCATTTCGCTTCTGAGCGCGACGGTCGGCGGCTTGGTCGGTCCCGCGGCCGCGACCGAAGCCAAACCTTACCGGCAAGCCCTGGACGAGGCCTGGTGGACCGGACCGCTGCTGGCCTCGGGCGCCTCGACCCTGCCCAAGGGCCACGTCCTGATCGAGCCCTATCTTTTCGACGCCAAGCCCTATGGCCGGATCGACGCCAAGGGCGACCGCCACGGCGCGCCGGACGAGGACAATTGGGGCTCGCAGACCTATCTCCTCTACGGCGTCACCGACACCTTCACCGCCGGCCTGATCCCGCGCCTCGGCTATCGCCGGGCCGGCGGCCGTTCGAGCTCGGGCGTGGGGCTGGGCGACCTGACCGTCCAGGGCCAGTACCGCCTGACCCAGTACCGCGAGGGCGGACGGACGCCGACGATCTCGCTGATGCTGCAGGAAACCCTGCCCACCGGCCGCCACGACCAGCTCGACGCCCGTCCCAATGACGGTTTCGGCGGCGGCGCCTACGCCACCACGCTCGGGATCAATTCCCAGACCTATTTCTGGACGCCCAACGGCCGGATCCTGCGCGCGCGCCTGAACCTGGCCTATACGCGGTCCGACCACGCCAAGCTCCGCGACGTCAGCGTCTACGGCACCCCGTCGGGCTTTTCGGGGCGGGCCAAGCCGGGCGACGGGTTCAACGCCGACCTGGCCTTCGAATACAGCCTCACCCGCCAGTGGGTGGCGGCGATCGACCTGGCCTATCAGCGCGACGCCAGCACCCACGTGTTCGGGACGAACGGCGACGGGACCACCTTCGAGCGCCGCTCGCCGGTCAGCCAGGCGCTGATCCTGGCCCCGGCGGTCGAGTACAATATGAGCGCCTCCGTCGGCGTGATCGTCGGCGCGCGGATCATTCCCGCCGGCCGCAACGTCACCGCCTCGGTCACCCCGGCGATCGCCATCAACTACGTGCGATGATCGCCGCCTGGGGCCCTTTCGTCCGCGTCACTTCGGTGCTAGAAAGCTTTCAAACAAGTGTTTGATAGGCACGGAACGGAATCGGGAAGCGTCATGGATTTCGACATCTCCGCCAAGCAGCGTCGGTTTCTCGATCGCGTCACCGCGTTCATGGAGGCGCACATCGTTCCCGCCATCCCGGTCTACGAGGCCGAGATGAACGTGCTCGGGGCCGAGCGCTGGAAGGTCGTCCAGGTCGTCGAGGACCTGAAGCAAAAGGCCAAGGCCGCCGGCCTGTGGAACTTCTTCATGCCGCCGCACAGCGGCCAGACCCATGTCGACGACAGTTTCGAGTTCGAGGGCGAACAGCTGACCAACCTCGAATACAGCCTGATCGCCGAACAGCTCGGCAAGATCGGCTTCGCCTCGGAGGTGTTCAACTGCTCGGCGCCCGACACCGGCAATATGGAAGTGCTGATGCGCTACGGCACGCTGGAGCAGAAGGAGCGCTGGCTGCGCCCGCTGATGAACGGCGAGATCCGCTCGGCCTTCCTGATGACCGAGCCGGAGGTGGCCAGCTCCGACGCCACCAATATCGAGACCCGCATCGAGCGCGACGGCGACGACTATGTGATCAACGGCCGCAAGTGGTGGAGCTCGGGCGTCGGCGACCCGCGCTGCAAGGTCGCCATCGTCATGGGCAAGACCGATCCCACCGCCAGCCCGCACCAGCAGCAGAGCCAGGTGCTGGTGCCGCTGGACGCCCCGGGCGTCGAGGTGGTCCGCATGCTGCCGGTGTTCGGCTATGACGACGCCCCGCACGGCCACGCCGAGGTGATCCTCAAGAACGTCCGGGTGCCGGTGATCGATGGCCTGCTGCTGGGCGAGGGCCGCGGCTTCGAGATCGCCCAGGGCCGCCTGGGCCCGGGCCGCATCCACCACTGCATGCGCACCATCGGCACGGCCGAGGTGGCGCTGGAGAAGATGTGCAAGCGGCTGATGACCCGCAAGGCCTTCGGCAAGTACATCGCCGACCACTCGGTGTGGGAGCAGCGGGTGGCCGAGGCCCGCATCGACATCGAGATGTGTCGCCTGCTGTGCCTGAAGGCGGCCGACATGATGGACAAGGCCGGCAACAAGTCGGCCCGGCTGGAGATCGCCATGATCAAGGTCGCCGCCCCGCGCCTGGCCCTGAAGATCATCGACGACGCCATCCAGGCCCACGGCGGCGGCGGGGTCAGCAACGATTTCGGCCTGGCCAAGGCCTATGCCGGCATCCGCACCCTGCGCCTGGCCGACGGCCCCGACGAGGTCCACTGCCGCACCATCGCGCGCATGGAATACGCCAAGTACGGCGACCTTCAGGCCAAGAAGCGCCAGGAGGCCGAGGCCGCCCTGCAGGTGGC
>JAQGIN010000251.1 GCA_028291125.1 Caulobacter sp. | reverse complement strand
GCCGCCCGGGGTCTCGTAGACGCCGCGCGACTTCATGCCGACGAAGCGGTTCTCGACCAGGTCCAGCCGGCCGACGCCGTTGTCGTGGCCCAGCTCGTTGAGCTTGGTCAGGATGGTGGCGGGCGACATGGCGACGCCGTCGATGGCGACCGCGTCGCCGCGCTCGAAGTCGAGGGTGAAGACGTGCGGCTTGTCCGGCGCGTCCTCCGGGCTGATCGTGCGCATGTGCACGAATTCCGGAGCCTCGACGGCCGGGTCCTCCAGCACCTTGCCCTCGGACGACGAGTGCAGGAGGTTGGCGTCGACGCTGAACGGGGCCTCGCCGCGCTTGTCCTTGGCGATCTGGATCTGGTGCTTCTCGGCGAATTCCAGCAGGGCCTCGCGGGACTTGAAGTCCCATTCGCGCCACGGGGCGATGACGTGGATGTCGGGTTCGAGGGCGTAGTAGCCGAGCTCGAAGCGCACCTGGTCATTGCCCTTGCCGGTGGCGCCGTGGCTGACCGCGTCGGCGCCGACCTTGCGGGCGATCTCGATCTGCCGCTTGGCGATCAGCGGCCGGGCGATCGAGGTGCCGAGCAGGTACTGGCCCTCATAGACCGTGTTGGCGCGGAACATCGGGAACACGTAGTCGCGCACGAACTCCTCGCGCACGTCCTCGATGAAGATGTTTTCCGGCTTCACGCCGGCGGCCAGGGCCTTGGCCCGCGCCGGTTCGATTTCCTCGCCCTGGCCCAGGTCGGCGGTGAAGGTCACGACCTCCGCGCCGTATTCGGTCTGCAGCCACTTGAGGATGATCGAGGTGTCGAGACCGCCCGAATAGGCGAGCACGACCTTTTTCACGGACTTTTGAGCGGCCACGGACGGGTCCTTCCCCAAACACAAAAAACGAGTCGGGGCGTTTAACGGCGCCGGGGCCTCGTCGTCAAAGCTTGATCTGGCCTTCCTCGGCCAATTGGTTCAGCGCGCGGCGCACCTGCGACAGGTGAACCAGGGCGAAGATCGCCGCCAGGGTGGCGCGGACCCCGAACATCAGCACGGCCTCGACGCTCCAGGCCGCCGCCGCGTGGGCCCCGGCCAGCAGGAACAGGCTAAGCACGAAGGCGACGGCGGGCAGGGTGGCCAGGGCCCACAGCCGCGGGGCCCGGGCCAGGGTGGTGTTCGAACCCGACCACAGCACCGGCACGGCCACGCCCTTGGGAATCTTGCGCCAGGCCATGCGCGAGGCCCCCGCCATCAAGGACAGGGCGAAGATCCACAGCACGTCGCCGATCACGCCAAGCACGGTCATCTAGACGGTCACCTGGGCCCCGAGCTCGACCACGCGGCCGGGGGGGATCTTGAAGAAGTCGGTGGGGTTGGCGGCGTTGCGCATCAGGAAGATGAACAGCCGGTCCTGCCACAGCGGCATGCCCGAATGGGCCGAGGGCACGATCGAGCGGCGGCCGAGGAAGAAGCTGGTGGCCATGATGTCGAACTTCAGCCCCTGCTTGCGGCAGACGGCCAGGGCCTTGGGCAGGTTGGGGCTCTCCATGAAGCCGTAGGAGATCACCACCTTCTTGAAGTCGTCATTGACCTTCTCGATGGTCGCCCGGTCGGCCTCGGCCACCCGCGGGGTCTCGGCGGTGCGCACCGTCAGCACCACGTTGCGCTCGTGTAAGACCTTGTTGTGCTTGAGATTGTGCATCAGGGCCACCGGCGTCATGTCCGGGTCGGAGGTCAGGAAGATCGCCGTGCCGGGGGCGCGGTGCGGGGCGCGGGCCCGCAGGATCTCCATCAGATCGGCCAGGGGCACCGAGTCGCGGCGGGTCTTCTCGGTGAGGATCTGCGAGCCGCGCACCCAGGTGGCCATGATGATGAACAGCACGGCCCCGATCAGCACCGGCAGCCAGCCGCCGGTGAAGAAGCGCAGGGCGTTGGCCGACAGGAAGGTCAGGTCCAGGGTGATGAACGGGATGAAGAAGGCCAGGGCGGTCGGCAGTTTCCATTTCCACAGCCGGCGCATGACGATGAAGGCCATGCAGGTGGTGACGACCATGGTGGCGTTGACCGCCAGGCCATAGGCGTGGGCCAGGGCCGACGAGGTCTGGAAGGTGAACATGATCGCCAGCACCCCGACCAGCAGCATGGTGTTGAGCTGCGGCACGAAGATCTGGCCCGACTGGGTCTCGGAGGTGCGGCGGACGTCCTGGCGGGGCAGCAGGCCCAGCGGGATGGCCTGCTGGGTCGGGGAGAAGGCGCCGGTGATCACCGCCTGGCTGGCGACGACGGTGGCGGCCCCGGCCAGCAGCACCAGCGGCAGGCGCAGGAAGGCGGGGGCCATCTCGAAGAACCAGTTGAGCTCCGGCATCGGCAGGCCGGCGGCGTTGGCGGCGTCGAGGGTGTGCAGGGCGAAGGCGCCCTGGCCCAGATAGTTCACCGCCAGGCAGGGCAGGACGAAGAACAGCCAGGCGGCTTGGATCGGCCAGCGGCCGAAATGGCCCATGTCGGCCGACAGCGCCTCGGCCCCGGTGACGGTCAGGAACACCGCGCCCAGCACGATGAAGCCGGCCATGCCGTGCTGCATCAGGAAGGCGACGGCGTAATAGGGATTGATGGCCGCCAGGATGCCGGGATTGTCGGCCAGGTGATAGGCGCCCAGGGCGGCCATCACGCCAAACCACACGACGCAGACCGGGCCGAACAGCTTGCCCACCGCCGCGGTGCCGCGGCTCTGGATGAAGAACAATCCCAGCAGCATGATGGTGGCGATGATCAGCACCACCTGGGTGGTGATGTGGATTTCCAGGGCTGGGATGGTCCGCAGGCCTTCCACCGCCGACAGCACCGAGATCGCCGGGGTGATCACCGCGTCGCCGTAGAACAGCGCCGCGCCGATGACGCCGAGCACGAACACCAGGGTGGTGCGCTTGCCGATGGCGTGTTGGGCCAGGGCCATCAACGACAGGACGCCGCCCTCGCCCTTGTTGTCGGCGCGCATGATGAACAGCACGTATTTGATGGTGACGACCAGGATCAGCGCCCACAGCGCCAGGGAGACGACGCCGAGGATCTCGCCGCGGGTCACGCCGTCGTGGGCGGCGGCGTGCAGCGCCTCCTTGAAGGCGTACAGCGGGCTGGTGCCGATGTCGCCGAACACCACCCCCACCGAGCCGACCGCGAGCGCCAAAAAGCCATGACCTTTCGGGCCATGGCCGTTCTGTTGCGGGACATCACAGGAGAGAGCGGTGGCGCTGTCCGCCGTCGGTGCGCCAGAGGCTTCGGAAGCCATTCAATCCCTCCGGGTCCGCCAAGCCTCGAAAAACTCGCGCCGGCGCCCCATATCGATCGAGGCGGGCGCGATACACCCAATCCCGTTCGGGTTCAATCGGGACCTGCGTGCGCAACCTGACGGCCATCGACACTTTTTGATTGAACGCGCCGGCCACGCCCTTACGGTCCTAGGCAGAAAAATGTCCGACAGCCAAAAGTTCCCCGTGGCGGCTCACGCCCTGGCCTATCTGGCCCACAAGCACGCGTTTTCACCAGATCGCGCGGTGGCCAGCGCCGAACTCGCCGCCTCCATGCCCACCAATCCGGTGGTGGTGCGGCGCGTGACCGCCATGCTGGGCAAGGCCGGGCTGATCGGCGCGCGGGCCGGGGCCAACGGCGGCGCCTGGCTGCTGAAGCCGCCCGAGGCCATCACCCTGGATGTCGTGCTGCGGGCGGTGAACGGCTGCGCTCACCTCGGCGTCGCCCCGCCGGGGGTCAAGGGCTGCCCGGTCGGCGAGAAGATCCCCGACGCCGTGCGGGCCGCCATCACCGCCGCCGACACCGCCGCCGCCGACCGCCTGGCCCAGATCTCGGTCGCCGATCTGCTGGCCTCGCCCGGCTGCCCGGCCGTCGCCTAAACCCGATCTTAGAAAAACTGCGCTATCCGGCGTCGCTCGCCCCCTGGCGCTTCGGTTTCGCCTCATTATGTAATTGGAACAGTTTCAGTTCCTAATGGGGAATCCACATGAGCAAGGTCGCCATCGTCTATCATTCCGGCTACGGCCACACCGCCGTCCTCGCCGACAGCATCGCCCAGGGCGTCCGTGACGCCGGCCAGACGCCGGTGCTGCTGAAGATCGAGGGCCCCGCCCAGGACTTCGCGCCGTTCCACGACGCCATCGGCGAAGCCGACGCGGTGATCTTCGGCGCCCCCACCTATATGGGCGACGTCTCGGCGGCCTTCAAAGCCTTCGCCGAATCCACCACCCAGGTGTTCTACACCGCCGCCTGGAAGGACAAGCTGGCCGCCGGCTTCACCAATTCCCACAGCTTTTCCGGCGACAAGAGCCACGCCCTGGCCAGCCTGACGATCTTCGCCGCCCAGCACGGCATGAACTGGGTCAATCTGGGCCTCGCCCCGCCGGCCGTGACCGCCGCCGAACGCGGTCCCGACACCCTCAACCGGGTCGGTTCGTTCATCGGCCTGGCCGGCCAGTCCGACAACGTCTCGCCCGAGCTGTCGCCGCCGGCCGGCGATCGCGAGACCGCCCGCCTGCTCGGCGAGCGCGTCGCCAACGCCGCCGTTCGCTGGGCCCGCGGCGCCCAGCCGGCGCTCAGCGAAGCCGCCTAAGCGCGGACGCTTGAACCAAATCGGCGGGCGTGCTCGGGTATGGCGACGTTTCACAACGCGCTTGGACCCCCTGCATGGCCCGCCGTCTCGCCCTGATCACCGGCGCCTCGTCCGGCATCGGGGCCGCCTTCGCCCGCATCTACGCCAGCCACGGCTATGACGTGGCCCTCACCGCGCGCCGCGCCGACCGGCTGGAGGCCCTGGCCGCCGAGATCGCCCTGCGCTTCGGGGTCGAGGCCTTCGCCATCCCCGCCGACCTGGCGCAGCCCGACGGGGTCGACGTCGTGCTGGCCGGGGTCGAGGCCCAGGGCCGGGTGGTCGACGCCCTGGTCAACAACGCCGGCTACGGCCTGCCCGGGACCTACGCCCAGACCGCCTGGAGCGAGCAGGCGGTGTTCCTGCAGGTCATGCTGACGGCGGTCTGCGAACTGACCCACAAGGTGCTGCCGGGCATGGTCGAGCGGCGGTTCGGCCGCATCGTCAATGTCGCCTCCCTGGCCGGCCTGGTGCCCGGCGCGGCCGGCCACACCCTCTACGGGGCGACCAAGAGCTTCCTCGTGAAGTTCTCCCAGAGCCTGCACCTGGAGACCGAGGCCCACGGCGTCCACGTCACGGCGCTATGCCCCGGCTTCACCTATTCGGAATTCCACGACGTCAACGCCACCCGCGCGCAGATCAGCGCCGCGACCCCGCCCTGGCTGTGGCTGGGCGCCGACGAAGTGGCCGCGGCGGGCTACGAGGCGGTGG
>JAQGIN010000232.1 GCA_028291125.1 Caulobacter sp. | reverse complement strand
GGGCGTCCTTCAGGGCCGGTTCCATCTCGCCGAAGGTGTGGTCGTGACCCTCGGGGATGAAGATCGGGTCGTAGCCGAAGCCGCGGTCGCCGCGCGGCGGGAAGGTCAGGGTCCCGTCGACCCGGCCCTCGACCACTACCGCCGGGCCGTCCGGCCAGGCGACGGCCAGGGCCGAGATGAACCAGGCGGCGCGGTCCTCCGAGCCGGTCTCGATCAGCCGCTCCTCGACCTTGGCCATGGCCTCGGCGAAGTCCTTGCTTGGACCGGCCCAGCGGGCCGAATAGATGCCCGGCGCGCCGTCGAGGGCGGCGACCGACAGGCCCGAATCGTCGGCCAGGGCGATCTGGCCCGACAGGTCGGCCGCGTGCCGCGCCTTGAGCAGGGCGTTGCCGACGAAGGTGGTCTCGGTCTCGTCGGGTTCGGGCAGGCCCAGGGTTCCGGCGGCGACGATCTCGAACCGGCCGTCGAGCAGGGCGACCAGTTCCTTGGCCTTGCCGGGGTTGTGCGTCGCCGCGACGAGCTTAAGTCCAGGTTCCAGTTTCAAGCCCATCGCCGTTCTCCGTCCGGACGCCATCCATGCAGCTTCTCTACTCCTCCATGTCGCCCTTCGCCCGCAAGGTGCGAGTTGTCGCCCACGAGCTGGGATTGACCGAGCGGCTGGCGTTGACCTTGATCGATCCCTGGACCGACGAGGCCCTGCGGGCCGACAATCCGCTGAGCAAGGTGCCGACCCTGCGCACCGATGACGGGCTGACGCTCTACGACTCTCCGGTCCTCTGCGACTATCTGGACGTCCTCGGCGGCGGGGGCGTGATCCCGGCCGCTGGGCCCGAGCGCTGGCGGGCCCTCACCGTCCAGGCCCTGGCCGACGGCCTCGGCGACGCGGCGGTGCGGCTGGTGCGCGAGCGGCAGAGGCCGGAGGCCGAGCGCCACGCCGACCTGGTCGTCCGCCAGACCGCCGCCCTGACGGCCGGCCTCGACGTCCTGGAGGCCGACGTCCCCATCGGCGCGCGGTTTCAGATCGGCGAGATCGCGGTCGCCGCCCAGCTGGCCTATTTCGACGGTCGCGCGGTGATCGACTGGCGTCCCGGCCGGCCCCGGCTGGCCGCCTGGTTCGAGGCGGCGTCGCGGCGCGAGTCGATGGTGGTCACCGCCCCGAGACAAGCTTGAGCGACCCGCGTTCATTGCGAAAGTTTAATATCGTTTTTCGATAAGTATTATTGCTCCGGAAACCGGTCGCGCCTAAGTGTCGACCTGGGGCGGCCTTCGTCGCCGATCCCCATCACGCCAATGGAACGCCACCATGCCCGCCGCCCAATTGATCCGAAAGCTCGACCGCCTCGCCCTGACGCTGACGACCGCCCTGCTGGCGATCGCCCTGCCCTGCGCGGCCGTGCTGTTCGTATCGCGCAGCTTCTAAATTCGGCGATGCTTTGACGCGCGGCTTCTGGCGGGGCCTAAATCACCGGTCTGACATCCTGAGGGTTGGGGGAAGCGCCATGCGCGCATTGGGGCCAGGCTCGGTTTCGAGCTTCCTGAAGATCATCCTGGAGGTGGTCTATGTCGGGCTTTGGATCGGCGTCAGCATCGTCTCGCTGTTGGCCGTCGCCGCCCTGCTGCTCAGCTTCGATCCGGAGCTGCTGACCGCCCGCATCCATATCAGCGACGCCGCCGACGAGATCGCCCGCAGCGGCCCGCTGCTGGCCGGCGGCCTGGCCGGCATGGCGCTATATCTGGGCGGGCTGATGATCATCGTCGAGCGGCTGCGGCGGATCTTCGCCACCCTGACGGCGGGCGACCCGTTCCACCCCGAGAACGTCCTGCGCCTGCGGGTCGTCGGCCTGACCCTGGCCGGGCTGGAATGCGGCCGCTATCTGTTCTCGGCCCTGGTCACCTGGCTGGCGCCGGGATCGAAGATCATCCAGGGCTCGTTCACCCTCAACACCTGGTTCTCGGTGCTGGTGGTGTTCGTGCTGGCCGAGGTGTTCCGCGAGGGCGCGCGCCTGCGCCGTGAAGCCGAACTGACGATCTGACCCGGCCGGAGATTGCCTGAATGCCCATCCGCGTGAACCTCGACCGGGTCCTGCTCGAACGGCGGATGTCGCTGACCGAACTGTCGGACCGGGTCGGCGTGACCATCGCCAACCTGTCGATCCTCAAGACCGGCAAGGCCCGGGCGATCCGCTTCTCGACGCTCGACGCCCTGTGCCGTGAGCTCGGCTGCCAGCCGGGCGACCTGCTGGTCTCGGTCGGCGGCCCGCCCGACCATGACGACGAGGACGACGAGGCTTCCTAGATCCTCCCCCCCTCAGGGGAGGATCAAGTTGATCGCTGCGCCCCTAGCGGGCGATCGCCGCCTGCTGCATCAGGACCAGCTCGCCGATGCCCTTTTCGGCCAGGCCGAACAGGGCTTCGAACTCGGCGCGGGAAAAGCCGCGCTTCTCGCCGGTGGCCTGGATCTCGACGATGTCGCCGGCCCCGGTGAGCACGAAATTGCTGTCGGCCTCGGCCTGGGAGTCTTCCTCGTAGTCGAGGTCGAGCACCGGGGTGTCGGCGAACACCCCGCAGGACACCGCCGCCACCTGGTCGAGGATCGGGTCGGTCTTCAGCACGCCCTCGTCGAGCAGATAGCGGGTGGCCAGGCGCAGGGCGACCCAGGCCCCGGTGATCGCCGCCGTGCGGGTGCCGCCGTCGGCCTGCAGAACGTCGCAGTCGAGGCTGATCTGGCGCTCGCCCAAGGCCTTGAGGTCGACCACGGCCCGCAGGGAGCGGCCGATCAGGCGCTGGATCTCCTGGGTGCGGCCGCTCTGCTTGCCGGCCGCCGCCTCGCGGCGACCGCGGGTGTGGGTGGCGCGCGGCAGCATGCCGTACTCGGCCGTGACCCAGCCGGCGCCCTTGTTGCGCATCCAGCCGGGGACGCTTTCCTCGACCGTGGCGGTGACCAGCACCTTGGTGTGGCCGAAGCTGATCAGGCACGATCCTTCGGCGTAACGATTGACCCCGGTTTCCAGGGTGACGGCGCGAAGGACGTCGGCGGCGCGTTCGGACGGACGCATGGGGAAACTCCAAGGCTTGCGTGCATGAGGGCGCCGCTTATCCTACTTGAGACGGTATCGTCCAACTCCGTGACCCGCGGGACCTCGATCGCAGCGTTCGAAGGCTTCATGACCCAGCTCATCTCGAGCGCCATCGCCCGGACCCCCAGCCTCACCGAGCTGGACGCGCGGGCCCGCGACATCTTTCGCCGGGTGGTCGAATCCTATCTCGAGACCGGCGAGCCGGTCGGCTCGCGCACCATCTCGCGCGGCGGGGTGCAGCTGTCGCCGGCCTCGATCCGCAACACCATGCAGGACTTGGCCCAGCTGGGCCTGCTGGATGCGCCGCATTCCAGCGCCGGGCGCATCCCCACCCATGTCGGCCTGCGGATGTTCGTCGACGGCCTGCTCGAGGTCGGCGACATCGGCGAGGAGGAGCGGCGGACCATCGAGGCCCGGCTGCACGCCCATGGCCGCTCGTTCGAGGAGGCGATGGGCGAGGCCAGCTCGATCCTGTCGGGCCTGGCCGGCGGGGCCGGCATCGTGGTCACCCCGGCCCGCGAGGGCGGGGTCAAGCATGTCGAGTTCGTCGCCCTGGGCGGCGACCAGGCCCTGGCGATCATGGTGTTCGAGGACGGGGTGGTCGAGAACCGGCTGATGCGCAAGGCGGCCGGGGTCACGCCGTCGTCGCTGCAGGAGGCCTCCAACTTCCTCAACGCCCGCCTGCGCGGCCGCACTCTCAACGAGGCGATGGCCGAGGTGAAGGCCGAGCTGGAGGCCGCCCGCCGCGAGCTCGACGAGACCGCCGCCCGGCTGGTCGAGGACGGCCTGGCCGCCTGGGGCGGGGGCGAGGACGCCGATCGCGCCCTGATCGTCCGGGGCCGCGCCAACCTGCTCGGCGACCCCAACGCCCTGGAGGACCTGGACCGGGTGCGCTCGCTGTTCGACGATCTGGAGCAGAAGGGCCAGCTGATCGGCCTGCTCGACGACGTCCGATCGGCCGACGGGGTGCGCATTTTCATCGGGGCCGAAACGCGTCTGTTTTCGCTTTCGGGTTCCTCCCTGATCGCGGCTCCCTATATGACGGGCCGACAAAAGGTGTTGGGCGCGATCGGCGTGATCGGTCCGACCCGACTCAACTATGCCCGGGTGATCCCGCTGGTGGACTATACCGCCCGCGTGCTTGGCCGGATGATGGACGGATAAGGACGAGTGATATGACCGACGATGACGCGCCGGCCGAGCCGATGAACGAAGCCGAGGACAACGCCCAGGAGATCGAGGCGCTGAAGCTCGAGGTGGCGGCGCTGAAGGAACAGACCCTGCGCTTCGCGGCCGAGGCCGAGAACACCCGCCGCCGCGCCGAGCGCGAGGCCAACGACGCCCGGGCCTACGCCATCCAGAAGTTCGCCCGCGACCTGCTGGACGCCGCCGACAGCCTGGGTCGCGCCACGGCCTCGAGCCCGCGCGAATCGCAGGATCCGGCGGTGACCAACTACATCATCGGCGTCGAAATGACCGAAAAGGCGCTGCAGGCCGCTTTCGAGCGCAACGGCTTGAAGCAGATCGACCCGGCCCGGGGCGAGAAGTTCGATCCCCATCGGCACCAGGCGGTGATGGAGCAGCCCTCGGACGACATCGCCGCCGGCGGCGTCATCCAGGTGCTGCAGGTCGGCTATGAGCTGCTGGGCCGGCTGGTGCGTCCGGCCATGGTCGCCGTGGCGGCCAAGGGTTCGGGCGCCACCGCGACCACCGAAGCCGCCCCCGCCGCCAATCCCTACGCCGGCGCGGCCGTCGACGGGGCCGGCGGCGCGATCGACACCAAGGCCTGATCGGGCCTGACTTCGCGGACCCGCGCCGGCTCGGCGCGGGTCCGTTAACGATCCGCCGCGATTTCCGGCGTCGCAAGCGCCCCGGCCCCTTCCCCAAGCCGGCTTTTGCGTTAATGTCGGCGGTCCATTCATTGGGGGCTGGGCGGGGGACTTTCGTGCGCGCCAGCTGTCGGACCTGGACCAAGACATGAAGCTTACCATCGAGCGGGCGGCGCTGCTGAAGGCGCTGGGTCACGTGCAGAGCGTCGTCGAGCGCCGCAACACCATCCCGATCCTGTCGAACATTCTGCTTTCCGCCGATCGCGATCAGCTGAGCTTCTCGGCCACCGATCTGGACATGGAGATCATCGACGAGGGCCTGGCCCAGATCGATCAGCCCGGCCAGATCACGGCGCCGGCCCACACCCTGTACGAGATCGTCCGCAAGCTGCCGGACGGTTCTGACGTGTCGCTGAGCTTCAACGGCGACGATCCGCGCCTGGTGATCTCGGCCGGCCGTTCACGGTTCAACCTGCCGGTGCTGCCGGCCGGCGACTTCCCGGTGATGAGCTCGGACGGCCTGTCCAGCCGCATGGCGGTCGACACCAACGAGCTGATCCGGCTGATCGACAAGACCCGCTTCGCCATCTCCACCGAGGAGACGCGCTACTATCTGAACGGCCTCTATCTGCACACCGTCAACGAGGGCGGCGAGGTCAAGTTGCGGGCCGTGGCCACCGACGGCCACCGTCTGGCCCTGGCCGAAATGCCGGCCCCCGAGGGCGCGGCCGGCCTGCCCGGCGTCATCGTGCCGCGCAAGACCATCCAGGAGGTCCGCCGCCTGCTCGAGGACGCCGGCGAGACCGTCGATCTGCAGGTCAGCCCGCAGAAGGTGCGCTTCGAGCTGGGCCGCGCCGCCCTGACCTCGAAGGTCATCGACGGGGCCTTCCCCGACTATCTGCGGGTCATTCCGCGCGACAACGCCAAGATCCTCACCCTCGACAACGCCCTGTTCGCCCAGGCCGTCGACCGGGTGGCGACGATCTCGGCCGAGAAGAGCCGTTCGGTGAAGCTGGCCATCGAGCCGGGCCGCATCACCCTGACCGTGCGCAACATGGAAGCCGGCCAGGCCGTCGAGGAGATCGAGGTCGATTATGAGGGCGAGCCCTTCGAGATCGGCTTCAACGCCCGCTACCTGCTCGACGTCACCGGCCAGATCGGCGGCCCGACGGCCGAGCTGCGCTTCGCCGACCCGGCCTCGCCGACCCTGGTGGTCGACCCCACCGATCCGGGCGTCAAATATGTGCTGATGCCGCTGCGGGTCTAAACCCGCGGCGACTCCGCCCGCCTCGCCGACCCCGTCCGACGGAGACTTCCCATGACGTCCAAGCTGTTGGCCTGCGTCGCCCTGGCCGCCTTGTCGACGGCCAGCCTGGCCTGGTCCGCCGAGGTCGAGCGCCGGGAGATCGGCAATCAGATCCTCGAGAACGTGCCGGTCGCCCCGGCCTCGGTGCGCGAGGGCCTGAACCGCTACCAAAACGTCCGCTCGGCCAGCTTCCAGGATTGGGCGGCCGACGGCGGCATGCTGATCACCACCCGGTTCGGCAACACCAATCAGCTGCACAAGGTGGCCTTCCCCGGCGCCGACCGCGGCCAGCTGACCTTCCATGACGAGCCGGTGGGCGGAGCCCACACCCTGCCCGGCGGCGGGGTGCTGTTCTCCAAGGACACCGGCGGCGACGAGTGGTTCCAGCTGCTGGTCCGCGGCCCCGACGGTCGCGAGACCGTGCTCACCCAGGCCGGCACCCGCAACGATTCGCCGGCCATGTCGCCGGACG
>JAQGIN010000215.1 GCA_028291125.1 Caulobacter sp. | reverse complement strand
TGCCCTTGGGGTCGGTCGAGCTGTCGGCGAACTGGTTGTTGCGGAAGTGGACCGGCCCGGCCATCCGCACCCCGGCCTCGTAGAAGGTGGTCATCAGGGTGAGGTCCTCGCCCAGCGGCCAGCTGTTTTCGATGCTCTGGAAGGCGAAGACCTTGCCGGCCTTGTTGATGCGCACCGCGTCGTCCGGCGTGAAGGCCAGCTCGAAGGCGTCGCCGTGGGCGGCGACCATCTCGCGGATCTCGACGGCCCGCTTCAGGGCGAAGTCGCGGGCGAAGCGGTAGCCCTCGGCGGTGAGGTCGCCCTGGCTGGTGTAGATGACCATGAACCCGCCATCGAGGCCTCCGGCCTTCATCCGCGGCAAATCAACCTGGGTGCCGTCCACCGTCACCGCGTGGCGGTCGACCATGCTCCAGCCCTCGCGGCTGAAGTGCTCGGGGGTGTCGAGGTGGGTGTCCAGCGTCAGCAGCTTGTCGTGCAGGGCCCAATCTTTTTGAGAGATGGCGGCCTTGGAGACCGGCGCCTCGGCGGCGTGGGCGGGGACGGCGAGCAGGGCGGCGGCGCCGAGCAGGGCGGTGAGCAGGCGGGTCATCGAAGCTCCGGGGACGGACGGCGAAGGTCGAAGCTGGGGGATGGGAGGGGCGCGGTCAAGGCGACGCGGACTTGCCCCCTCCGGGCCTGCGGCCCTCCTCCCCCAGAGGGGGAAGAGTGAAGCAAGCGAAGCTCCGCCCCCTCTGGGGGCGGACGACCGCGAAGCGGTCCGGTGGGGGCAAGTCTCAGAACAGCCCCAGCGCCTTGAAGCTGGCCACTCCCTCGCGCCCGACCACCAGATGGTCGTGGACGGTGATCTTCAGCGCCTTGCCGGCCTCGACGATCTGCTTGGTCATGTCGATGTCGGGCCGCGACGGGGTCGGGTCGCCGGACGGGTGGTTATGCAGCAGGATCAAGTTGCTGGACGACAGCTCCAGGGCGCGGCGCATCACCTCGCGCGGATAGACCGGGGCGTGGTCGACGGTGCCGTGGTTGAGCACCTCGTCGGCGATCAGCTGGTTCTTCTTGTCGAGGAACAGCACCCGAAACTGCTCGCGCGGCTCGTTGGCCAGGGCGACGCGGACATAGCCGAGCAGGGCCGACCAGGAGGAGATCACCGGCCGGTGGGCGAAGGCGTCGCGCCCGGCCCGCAAGGCGGCCTCGTGCAGCAGCTTCAGATCGATGGCCGCCGCCTCGCCGATCCCGGCCACGGTCCGCAGCTCGTCGCGCGAGGCGGCCAGCACCGCCGCGAAGGTGCCGAACCGCGTCAGCAGCGCCTTGGCCAGCGGCTTGACGTCGCCGCGCGCGAAGGTGCGGAACAGATAGAGCTCGAGCAGTTCGTAGTCGGGCAGGGCGGCCAGGCCGCCGGCCCGGGCCCGGTCGCGCAGCCGCTCGCGGTGGCCCAGCTGGTGGGTCGCGCCGTCCGACACGCCATCCGACCTCGCGCCCACGCATCCGCTCCCGGTTTCGGGGCGGTATTAGACGCTCTCAACTCAAGATTGTCGAGGTGGAAGCGGAGATGACGCTCCGAGACTAGATCAACATTCGGTCGCCCGCCTCTCTCTCTCCGTCATTCCCGCCCTTGTGGCGGGAACCTCTCTGTCCGCCGCAGGTGCGGTGGGGGACGACGGCGCGCGCCGTCGTCGCGGCGCTTCACGTGCGGGCTGAATCAGGGGTTCTCGCCACAAGGGCGAGAATGACGGAGCTTAAATGGGCTGGGCCGTCGAAATCCTGAAGGTAGATATCGCCCCCTACGCCGCGCGCAGCCCGGCCCAGCGCAGCAGTCGCAGCAGCCGGCGGCGCGGCTGGATCCTGGCCCCCAGGGCCCGCAGCGGCGCGCGATGGAACGGCGTCACCGTCCGCATCCAGGCCTCGCCCGACTCCACGGCGGCCACGGCGAACAGCTTGTCGACGCCATAATCGTCGAGGATGACGTCCCGCCACTCGGCGACGATGCGGTCGTAGTTGTCGGCCAGCACGGTGTTGGCGGGATCCAGGCCCCGGCAGACGGTCAGGCCGGTGGGCGGGGCGTCCAGGCAGCGGATGTCGAGGTCGGGCCGGTGCCGACGCAGCACCACCACCATCTTCCAGACGTCGCCGGTCCAGTGGTTGGGATAATTGGTCGGCTTCTGGACCTCCCAGTCCTTCCACAGCCGGGTCATGTAGGCGTCGCGCGGCAGGCAGTCGTGCAGGGCGACGATCGAGCCGGGGTGGCAGAACCGCTCGGTGTTGATGAAGTCGCGCAGCAGGAAGTCGAACTCGTGCATGCCGTCGAGAAAGGCCAGGTCGATGCGGCGGCCCAGGTCGGCGGTCGGGGTGCGACGGGCGAAATAGTCGTCGCTGGTCAGCTCATGGAAGGTCAGGTCGGGATGGCCGCGTTCGACCTGCGTCAGCACGCGCTTCACCGGGTCGACGGCCACCGTCTTGCACGACGACAGGGCCAGGGTGTCGCCGGTGAAGGCGCCGATCTCGAAATAGGACCTGGGCCGGCCGACCCGGTGAATCTGGCTCAGCACCGCGTGATAGGACGGACCGTCGATGAAGATCTCGGTGTCGTGCTCCGCCAGCCGCGCCGCCATGTCGTCGTCCCTCACCACTGTCGGTTGCGGGGAGGGTATCGGGCGGCGGGGATGGATGGAAGGGGACAGGCACTCACCCCACCGACTCTGGGCGTGCTTGCGAGGCCTAAGGGGTGAGTGCCTGTCCCCGCTCTATCTATCCTGAACCTATCCGCCCAGCACCGGCGGCTGGAACAGGCCCATCGGCGAGGCGGTGAAGATCTCGAAGCCGTCTTCGGTGACGCCGATCGAGTGCTCGCACTGGGCCGACAGCGACTTGTCGCGGGTCACCGCCGTCCAGCCGTCGCCCAGCACCTTCACCGCGCTCTTGCCCAGATTGATCATCGGCTCGACGGTGAAGAACATGCCCGGCTTCAGCACCGCGCCCTGGCCGGGGCGGCCGTAGTGCAGGATGTTGGGGGCGTCGTGGAACACCTTGCCCAGACCGTGGCCGCAGAAGTCGCGGACCACGCTGCAGCGCTGGGACTCGGCATAGGACTGGATGGCGTGGCCGAGGTCGCCCAGGGTGGCGCCCGGCTTCACCGCCGCCAGGCCGCGGGCCATGGACTCATAGGTGATGTCAATCAGTCGCCGGGCCCGGGCCCCGACCTCGCCGACCCCGTACATCCGCGAGGTGTCGCCGTGCCAGCCGTCGACGATGACGGTGACGTCGATATTGACGATGTCGCCCTCGCGCAGCGCCCAGTCGCCCGGGATGCCGTGGCAGACCACGTGGTTGCGCGAGATGCACACCGTCTTCGGATAGCCGCG